>DAMDIS010000147.1:0-1320 GCA_032100885.1 Proteiniclasticum sp. | reverse complement strand
AAAAAGCTGATCATGATGAAGAAGGATATGACGATAACATCCCACTTCTTCAGGAGCGGCCTGGACCCTTTATTTCCTGTATATCTGTCTTTTGTTGACATTTTATTCCTCCATCAGATGCAAATGCTTTGCATGCAGATATTTTACCTGATTGATATTCTCTTGTCAAACCAAACTATTCATCATTTCGTTAAAATGAATCCATATTTGGATGCTATTATTTTAGCATAGTTATATTACTTTTATTACTGTTAAAATTAAATGTGAGGTGAAAAAAGTTGAATACAACAATATGTGATGCCATAAGAGATGGTGAAATCGTCGAGTTCGACTATGACGGAATGGTGAGAATCGTTGAACCCTTCGTCTACGGACTGAACACTGCAGGCGTTCAGGTCCTTAAGGGTTATCAGATCGGCGGCTACAACAGACAGAACGACAACAGCTATACGTGGACAACCTTTGAAGTCAACCAGATCGGTACGATCAAGTTCATCGGAAAGAAGTTCACAACAATACGCGACGGCTACGAAGAGCAGAGCGAAGACATCAGGACTGTCTACTGCAAATTCTAGAAATGAATATCAGCGCATAAAAAATTCCACTTTGAATAGGCCGTTCAAAGTGGAATTTTTATCTTTTTAATCTTACTTAATCTGATGTATGAGGTGCTGAAGAAATTCCTCTACAGCGTCACGCCGGTTTTGAATATGGAGATTTCTCTGAAACCGGAAATTTCATTGTTTACCGGTCTGCCACTGGCGACATCGATGACATACTGGATGAAATCTTTTGTCATCTCATCTGATGGCTGACCGTCAAGCATCTGTCCTGCATTGAAATCGATCCAGTGAGGCTTGAGCTCTGCAATCCTTGAGTTGGATGAGATCTTTACGGTAGGTACGAAGCTGCCGAAAGGCGTTCCCCGTCCTGTGGTAAAGAGTACCATATGGCATCCTGAAGCGCCAAGAGCAGTTGCCGCCACCAGGTCGTTTCCAGGGGCGCTGAGAAGGTTAAGTCCTTTCTTCCTTGCAGTTTCACCATACTTCAGCACATCCGTCACAAGGGAGCTTCCGCCCTTCTGGGTGCATCCCAGGGACTTGTCTTCCAGTGTTGTGATTCCTCCTGATTTGTTTCCTGGTGAAGGATTCTCATAGATGGGCTGTCTGTTGTCGATGAAGTACTGCTTGAAGTCGTTGATGAGGCTGACAATCTTTGTGAAGACCTCCTGGTTTTCCGCGCGGTCCATGAGGATGGTTTCGGCACCGAACATCTCCGGAACTTCCGTAAGGATGGTGGTTCCGCCCTTTTTCACAATAT
>DAMDIS010000146.1:0-5835 GCA_032100885.1 Proteiniclasticum sp. | reverse complement strand
AGAGGCAGTTCATAATTATGTAATTATATGTAGCGTGAAACACGTTCTATCTCAGTCCATGTTTTCTATATACTTTTATGATAAATTGAGTATAGTTAATAATTTCTATAAAAATAAATATTTGAAAAATAATAAAAACGACGGTATATGTACCGTCGTTTTTGTGTTTTACTCTTCGATTAGAGGTTCATGATCCATTTCATCAACATCGATCATGTCGTCCTCAATAAATTCGCCATATTCATTCACAAATGAATCTATCTCATCTTTATGATCGTTAACTACCTTATAAATCAAGGCACCTGCTGCCATAGATAAAGCCGATACAGCTAAAAGTTTGCAGACTTTCATATAAATCCCTCCTGTTTTCAGTTTGTTTATTCCACTATATTATAGCACAGCTATGGTTTGACTTGAAGTCAATATCCCATCTTTATGCAACTGCCTCATGTTATTAATTTTTCCTTAAAATATGGAGTTTCTGTCTTTTCTTTAAATGTACTTTAAAAGTAAATGTTATTATATGTTTTGTGAGGTGAAATAGATGCATAAAATACTCATATTGGGATTGAATGATCATAACATTATGGATGAGGTTGCATCATCAGAAAATGACATACACGTTATGTTTTCTGACTCATTAGAAGATAACACAAAATTCTTAAAAGAAAACCTTAAGACCATAATTATTCATGATGAATTTTTCAGATCCCATAAGCACGAAATCAGTCAATATTTAAGGAACAGAAGCAATATAAAGATATTTATTTTCAGTGATTCTCTGGCAGATCGTCATTTGAATGAAATCGAAGAATTGGAGTACAAAGCATATACTATGAAAACACATATCATTACAAAAGAATTTCTTGAAAACCTGTCGGTATTTTCAGAGGAGCTGGATGGTTCCTATCAGTATAAGGACCTTGTCATCGACTATAAAAAGAAACATGTCCGTATCGGCGCGAAAATCCTGAGTCTTACGCCCATGGAATACGATCTTCTTGTATACCTGAAACTGCATTCCTGTATGACGCTTTCAAGAGAAGAGCTCATTCAGGCAGTATGGGGCTATACTTTTTTAGGCGACTCCAGAACCATCGATACACACATCAAATCACTTCGAAGAAAACTGGGTGATTTCCGTTGCCTCGTGAAAACCGTATGGGGCAAAGGATATCAGTTCCAGGAATGTTAAATTCGTTCTTCCTAATACCTTGATAAAAGGGATATGCAGACATTATGCTGCATATCCCTTTCTTTTATTTTTTTCTTATACCGAAATGCTTGTAGAAAATCACTTTGAGATCGATATAGTCCACATCTATCCCCTGAGCCGCCAGATCATCCTTTACGGGTCTCAGCTTTCCGGTTCCCAGTTTATTTATGGATTCCAGAATCTCATTTTCCAGATGGCTTCTGTAAAGAAGATCAAGATTGACCTTTCTTCCCTTTTCATGGTCCCTGATCAGCCGATCCACAACTGTTCCAGGAACAATCCCAAGAATCTTTGCTATCTCTTCCACACTCTTGCCTTCCTTATGGAAGGTAAAAGTATCCAGCTGATCTGCCACGAAGTCCGAGTCATTCTGTATCCCTCTCTTCAGCTGATCGAATCTTCCGATCTTCTGAGCGTAAGCCTGAATTTCCCGTACAAAGAAATCTCCATATTTCAAGGCCTTTGCTTTACCTACGCCCCTGATCTCGATAAATTCATTTCTGTTCAGAGGGAGACGCCTGGCTATATCTTTAAGTGTTTCATCATGGAAAATGATGTAGGGTGCAATGTTCTCTGCCCTTGAAAGCTCACGTCTCACCTTCTTCAGCCTCAGTAGAAGCTCCTCCTGGTAGTCTTCTTTCTCCTCTCCGGCTTCTCTTGTCACAATGAATTCCATCTGTCCCGCAAGGAGATGACTTCCTTTATCGGTGATACTGAAAAACTGCTCTGTGGTTTGAATAAATTCATCCTTTTCGAGTATGCCGATCAGTCTGTCCAGATAGTATTTCCTGTGGTTTCTCATGGAACCGAACATGGGAAGACTCGTATAGCCTTTTCTCTGCATTTCGCGTGAATCCTTTCCCAGAAGAATATCATGCAGCATGAACTTCTCGCTGTGTTCACCAAGAATCCTCACAGCCGTCAGTATTTTCTTTCCCAGAACAGTGAGGTTCATGTGTCCCTCTTCTATACAGTTCCCGCAGTTTCCGCAGTTTACCTTAAGGTTTTCAGTTTGCTTTCCATCGAAGTAGTTCAGGATATAATGCCGAAGGCAGGTTTCTGTCACGCCATACTGATCCATGATCAGGAGCTTTTCCTTCTCGATCTGGTATCTTTCCTCAGTCAGATCGGATATGAGGAGCAGCCTGTTCTGCCGTGCAAGATCCTGAGGGCGGTAGATCAGTATGCTCTCGCTGTAGCTCTGGTCCCTTCCTGCTCTCCCGGCTTCCTGGTAGAATGACTCGATATTCTTCGGAATGCCCAGGTGAATGACATAACGGACATTGGATTTATCTATGCCCATGCCAAAGGCATTGGTCGCAACGACAATGCTGATCCGGTCGAAAGCAAAATCATCCTGTACCTTTCTTCTGCGCTCATCCTCCAGACCGCCATGATAAAGCCCGGTGAGATATCCTTCTTTTCTCAGCAGCTCATGTACCTTTTCCGCCTCTTTCTTTCTCTGGCAGTAGATGATTCCCTGCTGTCCTTTCCTTTTACTGACCTGCTGAAGCAGCTCTCCGATTTCATCCGTTGGCGTGGAAACGCCGAAATAGATATTCTCCCGGTTCAGATTTCCTTTCAGGCAGTAGGCATCCTCCAGATGCAGAAGCTTCAGGATATCTTGTCTGACGGCTTCAGTGGCTGTTGCAGTAAAAGCGGAGACCACCGGTCTTTTCTCAAGCGTTGTGATGAAATCGTAAATTGTCAGGTAGGACGGTCTGAAATCATGGCCCCAGACACTGATGCAGTGGGCTTCGTCCACAGCCACCTGAACAAGTCCGATGTCTCTTAGGAGATCCGTAAACCGTTTAAGCTTGAGGGATTCAGGAGAAACATAGATCAGTTTGTACTTTCCCTTTCTGATATTCCTTTTTCGCTCATTGGATTCTTCAAGAGAAAGAGACGAATTGATGTATGTGGCAGGGATTCCCCTTATCTTTAAGGCATCCACCTGATCTTTCATCAGAGAGATCAGCGGTGAAATCACAAGTGTCGGTCCCTTCAGCATCATGGCAGGAACCTGATAGCACAGCGACTTGCCGTATCCGGTGGGCAGAATGCCCAGCACATCCCTGCCGTTTAAAATTTCTCTGATGATCGCTGTCTGCTCCTTCTTGAAGGAATTGAGACCGAAATATTTTTTCAGCATTTTATTTGGTTCCAACTGCTCACCTCTTCCTTCGTTCTGTCATAATTAACATTATAACAAAAGCTGTGCGTTTCCACACAGCTTCTTCCTATTTCAGAAACTTTCTGATGAAATTCTCCTTGAGCGGTGTGATGGCCGGCTCGTTGAACCTGATGTTCAGAAGACTCGATGATTTCAGCACGGACTTTTCATGGGTGAATGTATCAAAGGAATACCTGCCATGGTATCTGCCCATGCCAGAGTTCCCTATTCCACCGAAAGGCAGATAGGGGGATGTGATATGAAACAGCACATCATTTACACAGCCACCGCCAAAGGATACCCTACTCATGACTTTTTCGGCGAGATTTCTGTCTTCCGTGAAGATATAGAACCCTAAAGGTTTCCCCAGAGGCCGTATTTCTTCAAGTGCCTTGTTGATGTCGCTGTAGACAATGATGGGCAGGACAGGTCCGAAAATTTCCTCCTCCATCGATCTGAGATCCGTGTCATCCTTTAACAGGAGTGTGGGCGCGATATAATTTTCCCTGCTGTCTGTATGACCGCCATAGACAATGTGCTCCCTATCTTCTTTAAGGATGTCCGCAAGTCGTTTGAAGGACTTCCTGCTGATGATTCTGGAGTAATCTCTGGAGGCTTTCGGGTTCTCCGTATAGAATTTTCGAAGATATCCCTTTAGTTCTCCGACAAATTCTTCCACCACATCTTCATGGGCGAGAATGTAATCTGGAGCGATGCAGGTCTGACCGGCATTCAGGAATTTCCCATAGGCGACTTTTCTTGCCGCATTTGAAATGTTTGCTCTTTTTGCAACGATTGCCGGACTTTTTCCACCCAGTTCAAGGGTTACAGGAACAAGGTTTTTTGAGGCATTTTCCATGATGATTCTGCCGGTTGATACGCTCCCGGTAAAGAAAATATAGTCAAAGGCTGAGGTTGTAAGGCTGGTGACGGTATCCTTTCCGCCCTTAACAACACTGACCATTTCATCAGGGAACGTTTCCCTGATGATGATTTCTATGATTTCCTCTGTGAAAACCGCCTGCTCCGAAGGTTTGACTACCGCTGTGTTTCCTGCAGCAATCGCGCCGATGAGCGGCTCCATAAGGAGAAGAAACGGATAGTTGAACGGTGCGATGATGAGGACCGTACCATAAGGCTCCTTATAGAGATATCCCTTGGAAAATGCGCTTGCGATGTGCCTTTTTACAGGTTTTTTCTTCGAGAAACTTTCCAGATTGCTGATGAAGTAGTCAATATTCTGGTAGACCATTCCGATATCTGTAATGTACGCTTCTGCGGGTGACTTCCCAAGATCTTTGTATAAGGCGTTCTCAATCTCATTCTCATACTTTTTGATGTTTTTTTTCAGTTTTCTCAGCATCATTTTTCTGAAATCCGTATTTCTTGTTCTTCCTGTGTGATAAAACGCATTCATCTTTTCAAGGAGAGTTTCTGCCTCTCTCTTGCTTATGTCCTGATAAATGTATTTTTCTTCTGTCATGATCTGCTGTTCCTTTCCCGATTTCTTTTTGCTATAGCTTTTCCTGCAGCTACGTTTATAGAATCCCAGACACTGTTAAGGGGCGGAATGTAGCCGAAATCCATATAGGCAAGATCATCCACGGTGAGACCCGCAAATACTGCCGTGACAAGCCCCTGAATCCTCAGCGCACTGCCCTCATGACCGAAAATCTGTGCCCCGATGAGTTTTCCGTCATTTTTCAAATAGGTCAGTTTTATGAAATGCTCTTTTCCTCCAGGGTAATATCCAGACTTGTTTCGCGTTCTTACCATAACACTGTCGAAGTCCAACTTCAGAAGAGCGGCCATACGGTCAGTGACGCCTGTCATGGCCATTTCGAATTCAAAAGTCCTCATCATGGCACTGCCTTGAACCCCCTTAAACGGAGGCTCTTTACCTGCCATGGCAAGACCGATGAGCTTACCGATCTTATTTGCATTGGTTCCCAGCGGAAGATAGGTGTTCCGCTTTTCCACATGATTATAAATCAGCGTACAGTCTCCGCCGGCATAGACATCCGGTATACTTGTCCGCCCGTAGAGATCGATTATGATCGCTCCTCTATCCATTTCAAGACCTTTTCCCTGAAGAAAATCTGTGTTCGGCTTAAGCCCGATGGTCTCAATGACCATATCCACAGGATATTCCGCTTTATCGGTCACGACTTCTGCAATATAGCCTTTTTCATTCATTTTGGCGGACTGAACCTCTTCACTGGTATTGATTCTGTGACCTTCACCTTTCAGTTCTTTGATGATCAGATCTGAAAATTCCTGATCATAGATATTCATGATGTTTGGCAGATATTCGATAACCTGAGTGTCCACGGCCATCAGCGTAAGGGATTCAAGAAGTTCCAGACCTTTGTTTCCGCCGCCGAGAATAACAGCATTTTTGGGCGAGTGCTTCTCGACGTAATCCTTGATGGCATTGGCGTCCTTA
>DAMDIS010000145.1:1959-5903 GCA_032100885.1 Proteiniclasticum sp. | reverse complement strand
AAGAGGGCCGAAAGTGATGACTTCGTGAGCGGAATTTTCTTTGTCTATGATTCTTGCTCTGGAATACATGATGTATCCGATGATTCTGCCGTCCTTGACGGCAACTCTTGAAAGCTCTGGAAGAAAGTCTTCATGCTGTCTCATCTTATGCACGAGATAATGTTCATTACACCCCAGGTGGTGCTTGTTCCAGAAGGCATGCTGGGTCATGAGTTCAACAGCATGATAATCTTCTTCAGTTTCTTCTCTGATCTCAAGGTCTTCTTTTTTAAACTTTATCCTCTCTTCGGGAAACCAGCCCATCTCGAGCCTGACTTCCTTTTTTTCGATGTCCTTATTGGTATAGCAGCAGCTGTCGAAACCGATGAGCGTAAAGCCTTCATGCCGATAGAAGTCCAGTGCGGCTATGTTGCAGGACTGGGTTTCAAGAATCACTGCTCTTCTTCGTTCCCGCCTGGCCTGTTCCTTTGCGATTTCAATGAGTGCATGACCGATCCCCTGTCTGCGATAGGGCTCTGAAACCCAGATCTCTGTGATTCTCAGTCTGTTTGACCATATTTCGGGATCTGTCTCCATGGCTGCTACGAGCTTGCCTTCCTGAATGATTCCCCAGGCATAGGCATGTTCATAATGATCCGCATACAGTTTGTCGGGAAAATCGTATTCTTCGATCGAATGGGTCACTGGGTTCTTGAAATCTCTTCGGATGAGATCCACATGGTATCCCTCTTTATTTTCGGTCATGATAACGTCGTAATATCGACTCGTTGTGTAACTGATGGGAATGATGGTCCCTTTCCATTTATCTTTTGGCAGATGTATAATTTCGTATTCCATTTTCTTTCCCCTCCTGTATCAGATCATTCAATATAATTATTATATCATTTACCCTTGTTTTACAAGATATTTCTGTTTTGACTAATTTATAATGAGATTTGTGCTGTCATTATTCCTGTCATTTTTGTTACAATAGGAACAATAATATATTAAACGAGGAGAATGATGATGAAATCTGCAGAAGCATGGATCAATACACTGAAACTGGAACCGCATCCGGAAGGTGGTTATTTCAGACAGACGGATCAGTCGGCGTTTGAATATCACATCGATCGAAAGGAACTTCCTTCTGATGAAAGACAATCCATCCCATTTTCATCAGCTGACATCTGATGAACTATGGTTCTTTCATGACGGAAATCCCCTGACGGTACATTCCATCTATCCTGACGGCAGATACGAGGCGGTAGTTCTGGGTCTTGGAGAAGGGCAGAAACTCAACCATACTGTGCCTTCAGGCACCATATTCGGCTCCACTGTGGAAGAAGGATATGCTCTTGTCAGCTGCACGGTGGTGCCGGGATTCGACTTTGAAAATTTCAGACTGTTTTCACAGGATGAGCTCCTTAAACTTTATCCGGAACATGAATCTGTCATAAGAAGACTTGCTTATAAGTGAGCCTGATCGATAAATGAAACAGAGCCTTTGCATCAGACACTGATCTGTGCAGCGGCTCTGTTTCGTTTTATACCTAAAGTATCTGCTTATACGTTCACGGTTTATGATGCTGACATGCGAGGAATCAGTAGACGGATACAATTCTCGGTATCATTTGCATACCCGATTTTCTGACATAATGTACGAATCGTCAGGTGAAACATGAACAGAAAAAGAATTAGCAGAAAATTGAAAATTTCACAAGTTATCAAAATAGGGTGTTAATTGATGGAATATTTTGATTAAAATTTAGCTGTGAATCAAATAATTGATAAACTAATAGCTCATTATTAATATAATTGACAATTTATTAATAAAGGGATAAGATAAGTATTAATATAATCTATTATTGTTAATATTTTCATAAATAAAGCAGCTGGAAGGAGGAGTTAGATTTGCTTCGTTATGTCATCAAACGTGTCGGTCTTGCAGGATTGACTGTTCTGATCATCACAGCCATTACATTTTTCACGATGAATGCGATACCAGGAGGGCCATTTGCCAAGGAAAAGGCACCAAGTGAGGCAGTTAAAGCCATACTAGATGCGCGGTTCAATCTGGATAAGCCCATCGCTGAACAGTATGTCCTGTATCTGGGAAACATTGTGCAGGGAGATTTCGGTGTTTCACTAAAGACGGGTAGAGATATCATGCTGACCATATCCGAGTCTTTTTCCATTTCCGCTAAACTAGGTGGTATGGCCGTCGTCGTAGCGCTTTCTGTGGGGCTCGTCCTTGGAAGTCTGGCAGCACTGACAAGAAACAGGCTTCCGGATAGAATCATCATTTTCTTTTCCACTCTATCCACTGCAGTGCCAAGCTTCGTACTGGCAACGCTCCTCCTTCTGATTTTCTCCATCCAGCTCGGCTGGATTCAGGTCTGGAGTACGGAAAGAACAAACTACATCCTCCCGGTCATATCCCTCTCTCTCTATCCTATGGCGTACATCACAAGGCTCACCAAGAGCAGCATGCTCGATGCGCTGGGTCAGGATTACGTGAGAACTGCAAAGGCAAAAGGCGTGTCCGGATGGAAGATTATATTCAAACATGCCCTGAGGAATGCCCTGATTCCCATCATCACCTATGTAGGACCTTTGACCGCCTACATCCTTACAGGAAGTCTGGTCGTCGAAACGGTATTTACCATCGGCGGACTGGGTTCGAAATTTGTCAGCGGAATCACAAACAGAGATTATCCCATGATCATGGCAACAACCATATTCCTCGCCACGCTCATGGTCATTGCCAATCTTCTCAGTGATCTTGTTTATAAACTTGTCGATCCAAGAATCAGTTTTGATTAGGAGGGAGTAAGACATGCAAAACATAGAAGAGCCTAAAATTGTCAGACCGTTCAGTATGCAGCTTGATCCCGCCGTATTTGAACTGGCAACGGAAGAAGAAAAAAGACAGCAGGATGTCATGGGAGAATCCACCACATTTCTGAAGGATGGTATGAAAAAACTGCTGAAGAACCCTTTGGCTGTTTTCAGTATGGTGGTCCTTGCGATTATTCTCGTGACCATTCTGGCTGCACCGTATATTGTTCCTTACAAGTACTCTGAAATCATACAGGTCAACGGCGCGAGAGACCGTGGAGCAAAAAACCTGCAGCCGTTTCAGTATTCCGAGCTTGAACAGGAATTCATCGAGAATGGAGGAGAGGTCTTTCCTCATATCTTCGGAACAGATGCGCTCTCGAGAGACTATTTTATAAGAGTTGTCTATGGAACAAGAGTGTCCCTTAGCGTGGGACTCTTCGCCAGCCTCATCGTGCTGGTCATCGGACTTCTATACGGAAGCATTTCCGGCTATGTAGGGGGACGAGCTGACCTCATCATGATGAGAATTGTCGATGTCATCTACTCGCTTCCTGATATGCTGATCATCATACTCCTCTCGGTGGTGCTGGATCAGCTGTTCAATGATATGGGAGGACCACTCGTAACCAAACTGGGCAGCAACATGATCAGCATATTCACAGTCTTTGGTCTGCTTTACTGGGTAGGTATGGCAAGACTTATCCGAGGGCAGATTCTGTCCATCAAGAAAAACGACTACGTGCTGGCGGCTAAAGCCGTGGGGGCAAAAGCGCCAAGGATCATTCTCAAGCATATCCTGCCGAACACCTTAAGCGTAGTCATCATCGCGACAGCGCTTCAGATTCCTTCGGCGATATTCACCGAAAGCTTCCTGAGTTTCGTCGGTCTGGGTGTTCAGGCTCCTATGCCTTCGCTGGGAAGTCTTGCCAACGCTGCAAGAGAAGGGCTTCAGAGCTATCCGTACAAACTACTTTTTCCTGCCCTGATCATCTGTCTGATCGTACTCTCCCTCAATCTTCTGGGAGACGGGATGAGAGATGCCTTCGATCCAAAATTAAGGAAGTGATAGTATGAGCGAATATTTATTGGAGGTCAGGAATCTCCATACATCTTTCTTTACGGAT
>DAMDIS010000145.1:0-1949 GCA_032100885.1 Proteiniclasticum sp. | reverse complement strand
TCAAGGCCGTAAACGGCGTTTCCTTCAACCTGAAAAAAGGGAAAATCATTGGCATCGTCGGAGAATCCGGTTCAGGAAAAAGCGTTACGGCATATTCCATCATGAGCATCCTTGATGATGCGGGAAAAGTGACTGAAGGTGAAATTCTCTACAACGGAGAAGATGTGCTGAAGTACAGTAAAAAGAAAATACACAATTTCAGAGGAAAAAACGTCAGCATCATATTCCAGGATCCGATGACAAGTCTTAATCCCGTATTTACCATAGGCAATCAGCTGGAAGAGGCGATCCTCCTACATACAGGACGCAGCAAGAAAGAAGCAAGAGACCATGCGGTCAAGATGCTTGAGCTTGTTGGTGTCAACGAACCGACTAAAAGAGTGAAGCAGTATCCTTATGAACTTTCCGGAGGCATGAGACAGAGAGTCATGATTGCCATGGCACTGGCCTGTGAACCGGATATCCTGATTGCTGATGAACCGACCACCGCACTTGATGTGACCATTCAGGCACAGATCCTTGAACTGATGCAGGAGCTGCAGGAAAGACTCGGTATGTCGATTATTCTTGTCACTCACGACCTGGGCGTTATCGCGGAGATGTGTGATGAAATCATTGTGCTTTACGGTGGACGAGTATGCGAACGTGGAACTGCGGATGATATTTTCTATAATCCATCCCACGAATATACCAAGGGACTTTTAAACTCCATCCCGAATATCACTCGAATAAAGGAAAGACTGAAGCCCATAGCGGGTACACCGATTAATCTTCTGAGTATGCCTCTGGGATGTGCATTTGCCAGCCGCTGCGACAATGCCATGAAAGTCTGTCTGACCGTTGTACCTGAGGAGCTTACGATCAGCGATACACATAAAGCGGCATGCTGGCTGAATGTAAAAAAAATGACAGAAGATAGCCGGGAGGAGGTGGACCATGGCTGAGGAATATCTCATTGAAGTGGAAAATCTGAAGCAGTACTTTCCGGTTAGGATGGGCTGGTTCAAATACAGAGAACTTAAGGCGGTGGATGATGTCTCCTTCAAGATCAGACCCGGTGAAACCCTGGGACTTGTAGGCGAATCAGGCTGTGGAAAGACCACAGTCGGAAGGTCCATTCTAAGGCTTTATGAACCTACAGCAGGACATGTGCTTTTTGATGGGGAACTGGTGTCAGGAGAGAATATCCAGTCCATGAGGCGGAATATGCAGATGGTCTTTCAGGATCCCTACTCTTCATTGAATCCGAGAATGACGGTTGAGGACATCATCGGTGAACCTTTCGATGTGCATAAGATGTACAAGACAAAAAAAGAGCGTAGAGAAAAAATCCTGTCGATCATGGAGCTTGTCGGCCTCAACGCAGAGCATGCGGCAAGATATGCTCATGAGTTCTCGGGAGGTCAGAGACAGAGAATCGGCATTGCAAGAGCGCTTGCTGTGGATCCTAAGTTCATTGTATGTGACGAACCGGTATCTGCACTGGATGTATCCATTCAGGCTCAGGTGCTCAATATGTTTGAAGATCTGCAGAATAAACTGGGGGTAGCCTATCTATTTATTGCCCATGATCTCCTTGTTGTCCATCACCTTGCAGATCGTATCGCAGTGATGTATCTGGGGAAAATCGTTGAGGTTGCCAGTGCGGATGAACTTAATGACCGTCCGATCCATCCCTACACCCTTTCACTTTTCTCGGCGGTTCCTATACCTGATCCGAGAATCAGCAGACAAAGAAAGAGAATCATCCTTGAGGGTGATGTGCCAAGCCCACTTAACATGCCAAGCGGCTGCTCCTTCCGGACAAGATGCCGCTATGCAACAGCGCAGTGCGCGGACGAAGTTCCGCCGCTCATCGATCGGGGCGGAGAACACTTTGTCGCCTGCTGGAACAGATAAATTACTCATGATTCGCTCATTTCCGGGCGGCAGTGGAATCTTTAGCCGAT
>DAMDIS010000144.1:0-5924 GCA_032100885.1 Proteiniclasticum sp. | reverse complement strand
GCAGGAAGTTGCAAGAAAGTCTCATCTCTTTCTTGCGTATATGGCTGACATCGGAGAATTCAGAAAGGGGAATAAAAGCACGCTCTGGATGGGCATCAAGGACAAGGAGGCTCTTACAGAAATACAGAGTCCTCTGGATGAGGCTCTGGAAAAACTTTTCTACAAGAGAGACGAATCCCCTTATATCCCGCACATCACCATGATTCGGAATGCTGAGCTTGTGGATGGGATTCAAGATATGGAGCTTCTGAACAGTAAACTGAGGCTTCCTGGGCTGCCTATTCTCATCGACAAACTTGTTCTTTTTGAGAGCACAAGAATCGATGACGAGCTGAAATACATCAATATCTTTGAAACACCACTTGCAGTCAGACGAAACGACGGGTATCCAGAGACCACGATAAAATCCATCTAGGATCATCATAATTCATGAATTAGATACACCCTGTATTTTGAACATCTAAATATCCTGTGAGAGAATGGTTATATAGAACAATCTGAAAGGAGACATTTAGATGAGTGTACAAGTATTTCTGAACTTTGATGGAAACTGCAAAGAGGCAGCAGAGTTTTACAGTCATGTTTTCCAGACAGAACCTCCTGTCTATATGACCTATGGAGAAGGCGCACAGGATCCGGAACATCCTCTGCCACAGGAAGCCATGAACCTGATTATGTATACTGAACTTCTCATTGAAGGAGATATGATCATGCTGATGGACGTCTATCCTCCAATCGATCTTCAGGTGGGTAATAATATGAGCCTTACCGTAATCTGCGAGGACAGGGATAGCGCTACAGGTTATTTTAACCGTATGGCGGAAAGAGGAACTGTCGATATGGAGCTTCAGGAAACCTTCTGGAGTCCATGGTATGGAAGCATCATCGACGATTTCGGCATCACATGGCAGTTTAATGTTGCACCGCCTGACAGCGATCTTACATCGAAATTCGATTCCTCACCTATAGGTGATTTCAGTCCAGAATTTTAAGAACAGTCAGTAGAGAAGGCAGCCGGGTGCTGCCTTCTTTGTCGAGGAGGCCCGGATATGCCCGGCAAGATCACTATGTCAATCACAGGAAAACTGAAGTATAATTAGAAATAATGTATATTTTCGCTATCATCGGCATGACGAAAGGTAGCGGGCAAGAAAGAGGTGAGTGCTATACTCGATAAAAGGACTTCAAAGAACATCATTTACATCATTTTTTCCGCAATACTGTTTTACTGGGCACTTAAACACATCCCGTTCATCATGACTGTAACGGCAACGATCCTGAAACCCATGGTGCCCCTGTTTATCGGTGCTGCACTGGCATTTGTGCTGAACATCTATATGACCGTACTGGAAAAACTCTTTCACAAAATGAAAAGCAGAAAAGCAAGACGGGCGGTGAGTCTGTCCCTGACATTTCTCAGTCTCTTTCTGATCATTGCCCTGATACTCTTTATTGTCATTCCAGAAATCGCAAAGACATTTGAAAATCTGTCTGGCATACTCCCGGAATTTGTGGAGGACGCCACAGCATGGCTCAATGACATGATGGTCAGATTCCCAATGGTGGAAGAGTTTATGACGAACTTCGACATGTCTCTTGAAAATATCGGAGAGACCATTCTTGATGCGGTCATGGTCGGAGGCAACAGCCTGGCTGACTTCACCATTAACTTTGTGAGCAAGTTCCTTGGTGGTGCGCTGAACCTGCTCCTCGGACTGGTATTTGCCATCTATATCCTTGTGGACAAGGAAAATCTGGGCAGGCAGATCAGAAGAATACTCTATGCCTATTTCCCTCAGAAAATGGTCGACCAGTTCATGGGCATATCTCTGCTGATCAGCGATATATTCCATAAATTTGTGACAGGGCAGCTCACTGAAGCCGTCATCCTTGGGATGATGTTTGTAGTGACCATGCTTGTATTCGGATTCCCCTATGCAGTTGTGGTAGGTATTCTTGTGACCATAACGGCGCTGATTCCCATAGTGGGGGCATTCATCGCCATGTTCATCGGAGCATTCCTCATTTTTGTCACAAGTCCATCCCAGGCGCTCTGGTTCATTATTCTCTTCCTCGTGCTTCAGCAGATTGAAGGGAATCTGATCTACCCTAAGGTGGTCGGGAATTCCATAGGGCTTCCGGCCATATGGGTGCTGGCTGCAGTCATGGTGGGTGGCGGCCTGTTCGGGGTACTTGGCATCCTTCTTGCTGTGCCGATCTGCTCAGTAATCTATGTTCTGATCAAGCGCAATGTCGCTCAGGAACTCGAAAAGAAGGAAATCGACGAGAGGAAATACAGCTGATTATCCGTTCTTCATCTCATTTAACTGACCCGCAGATTGCTCTGCGGGTTTTCGTATGCCCTGCTTTCCGATTATCTTAATATTGGTTCATAGGGAAGATCTGATTCTATTCGAAATTTATGATGAATCGTGTTATAATAGAACAAACGTTCTATTATAATCAGATATATCGATTATAACCATGATTTGTATAATTTCAATGATATAAACTTGAAATATGGATTATCAATGGTATAATGAATAAAAGAACAGGGAGGTACATCAATGTATTTTGCAGTTATAGGCGACATCATCGCCTCAAAAAAGATAGATGACCGGTTTTCTGTCCAGGAAAAGCTCAAGTCGATTCTGGAGAAAATCAACAAGGAATATGAAGAGGACATCGCTTCCAATTTTACCATCACCATCGGTGATGAGTTCCAGGGCCTCATGAAGAGAGGTGGTCACGTCATAGAGATCGTGGACAAGATCAAGATCTCCATGGAGAAGGTGGACATCCGTTTCGGGATTGGTATTGGTGAAATCAAGACAAGAATCAACAGACTCAGTATCGGTGCGGACGGTCCGGCATACTGGAATGCAAGGGAAGCCATCTCAGAGATTCATAAGGACAACGACTACGGCAATGCGAAAATCATGATCAGAGCGGATGAAAACAGAAACCTGGTCAAAGTCATGAATGAAACACTGAGGCTCTGTGATTATATTGAAAGCAGATGGAGAGAAACTCAGGCTGAGGTTGTGGAGAAATCCATACTCACCTACGGACACAGCCTGAAGGTCAAACAGATCGAGCTGGCTGAGCTTCTTGAACTCACCAGTCAGGCTCTCAATCAGAGAATCCAGAGCAGCGGATATTATAACTACATCAGAGCAAGAAGTGAGATTTCAAAGCTCATGGAAGCGGAGTGGGGTGATGACATTGAATAGCCTGGCACTTTTTCTTCCGCTTCTGATCTTTCATGTCATAGGTGACTTCTATCTTCAGACCCATGCCATGTCGCTGAAAAAGAGAGGAAATGTCAGAAATACCCTGAAGCATTCCATGCTTTATGCGATCCCTTTTCTCTTTCTGTTTATTCTCTACAGAAACATATTATCTGTATTTATCCTTTCCGTTCTGATCCACATGATCATCGATCTACTCAAAATTCAGGTGGAAAGAAACAGGTCAAAAAGATTCATGAAATATGTGACCGAGAGAAACAGCTATATCCTGGATCAGCTGCTTCATATGCTTACACTGATTCTTGCAGCCGGACTATTCCATGAGGATGCAGTGTTCAGATTCGGCGCTGAACTTTCCTTTCTTCTCTATATGAGATGGCTGCTTGCGGTTCTTCTGATCTTTAAACCTGCGAACATTACCTTCAAAATGATGTTCGGACGATTTTCTCCTAAAGAGGAAAAACCGGTCTCCATTCAAGGAGCAGGTGCAGTCATCGGATCACTTGAACGCATACTCATGCTGATTTTTCTTGCCCTTGGACAGTATGCATCCATAGGGCTCATCATGACCGCGAAATCCATAGCAAGGTATGATAAAATTTCCAAGGATCCTGTCTTTGCAGAGTACTATCTAATTGGAACACTTTTTAGTATAATGACTACGCTGACTGTTTATTTCATCACCTTTGATTTCATTGTATTTTATAGAGGCTAAAGGGAAATGCAGATCAGATGAGGTAAAATCATTTTAGCCAGGAGGCTCCTTTTGAAGAAGAACATAATGATCAGACTAACCACTGCCCTGATGCTCTCTGCAGTTCTCTCAGGCTGCGGGAATACCGTCGTGGACAGCCAGACTGCCTACGGAGAACCCGTTCCTGATGAGGCTCTCAATCTCTTCGTCGCTTCAGATCTTCATTACATGGCACCTGTCATCAATGACAAGGGTGCAGCTTATAAGAAATATACAACGGTAAGCGACGGCAAAAATCTGGATCATATCGATAAAATACTGGAAGCATTTAAAAATGACATCATGAAAAAAGCACCTGAAGTGCTCATTGTCAGCGGCGATCTTACAAATAACGGAGACAAGGAGAGTCATCTTGCACTCTCTTCTGTCTTCAGTGAAATAGAAAGCGTCGGAACAGAGGTTCTTGTCACTCCGGGGAATCATGACATCAGCAATCCCCATGCGAGAAGTTTCCTCGGCGCAAAACAGGCTAAAATCGAATCCGTCATGCCTGATGAATTCAGCGAGATCTATGGGGATTATGGTTTCGATGAAGCCTTCATGCGCGATGAACACTCACTGAGCTATGCAGTCAAGGCATCGGAAGATCTATGGATCCTCCTTGTGGACACCAATAAATATAAAAGAAACATCGAGCTTAATTATCCGGAAACCGGAGGCATCATTAGTCTCGGAACGTTCACCTTCATGAAGGAAGTTCTTGCCGCAGCTGAAGAGGAAGGGGCGGAAGTCATCACGGTGAGCCATCATAATGCGATCATACACAGCCCCATAGCGGTTGAAGACTATATCATCGACAACAATGAAGAGTATGTCAACATCCTAAGGCGCAACGCTGTAAGACTTAACCTCACGGGACATATCCATATCCAGGATATCCAGGTCACGGAAGGCGAGAAGCCGTTATATGAGATTGCCACCAATGCACTTTCCGTCTATCCGCACAAGTACGGTATGATCCGTGTCATGCCGGATCAGAGTATGGAATATCAGAGCCGCAAGGTGGAACTTTCAGGTGTAATGGCGGGAAGCAGTCTGAAGGATTTCAGGTCTCTTGAAGAGTGGTCCAAAGATTATTTTGAGAAAGCGTCTGTAACAAGAATGCATACGCGCTTTATGGATGAATACGGTGCTTCTAAGGAAGATGCGGATCTTATGGCTGAAGCCATCGGGAAACTCAATGTTCTCTATTTCGGCGGAGACGAAGATCAGGTGACAGATGAGATGCTCAGTCACAAAGGACTGAAACTCATGGAGGAGAAAAGCGAAGACAGGTCGGCCTATTACATCAATCGTATCCTGAGTGAAACAGGACCTGATGACAACAGACTCTCTCTTCCACCAGCAGAGCGTTGAGAATATTTGAATTTCAAAGCTTATGTAATGATTTACAGCTCAAGAGAAATGCATAGATTGCTGACAGATTCATTATTATTGCATAATGCGGTTGACACCAAAAATCATTTACGTTAGTATAGAGGAAACAATTTAATAGTGACCTCATCTTTATCAGATGAGGTAGAGGAGCGGTATTTAAGAAACATGGAGAAGCTGAGGAAGCGAAGATCCCATGGTACAGGAAATGTCGCCGAAGTGTATGGCAGCCTCAATGTCATATGCTGGGCTTGCAGTTAAGAGCTGCCGGACTGTCCTTATGGCCAACCCAGGTCGTAAGGTTGAGCTATCTTATCAAGGGAAAGAAAGGGGATCAAGGGTTGCATTTGTAATGCCTGAGTTCGTCTCAGGCATTTTTTATTACAAAAAAATTCACTGTTAAATGGTTGAAATGAATAATTATAAGTAGTATAGGTATGGGTATACAAGTATCCTTACTAAAAAGAAGGAGAGTATAATAATGAGAAGAATATTAGCAGTACTGATGATCATCATGAGCACATCACTTATCCTGGCAGGTTGCG
>DAMDIS010000143.1:4795-6122 GCA_032100885.1 Proteiniclasticum sp. | reverse complement strand
TATTGACATAATAATAACAGCATGGTAAGATTTACTTGTAATTAAATAGCGTCTTCAGGGCGGGGTGTGATTCCCCACCGGTGGTATAGCCCACGAACCGCAAGGTTGATTCGGTGTAACTCCGAAGCCGACAGTTAAAGTCTGGATGGAAGAAGAATGATTGTTTTAGCGTTCACGCCTTGATTTCTCACGAAATCAAGGCTTTTTTACTAGACAATCTTCTGGAGATAGCAATCTTTAGGAGGGTTTACGATGGTAAACATATCAAAAAAAACCAACATTGTCGTCAAAGCTGCACTTCTGCTCACACTGGGATTCATACTGACTTATTTTGAATTCCCGATCCTTCCTGCGTTTCCTTGGCTCAAGGTTGACCTCTCAGCCGTACCTGTTCTGCTCAGCGGATTTGCATTCGGTCCTCTTGTAGGTGTCGGTGTGGAAATCATGAAAAACCTTCTGGTCTTTATGATCAAAGGCAGTCAGTCCGGTGGAATCGGAGAAATCGCAAATATCATCATTGTAGGCTCATATGTGTTCACAGCATCAATGGTGTTCAAGAAATTCAAAACAAGAAAAGGTGCAATACTTGGCGCCCTTGCAGGATCCGTAGTCATGATTCCTCTGGCAATGCTTGCCAACTACTTTATCCTGATTCCGCTGTATTTCCCTGGAGGAATGGAAGCTCAGATGCTCAGATCATACCTCTTCTATGGCATTCCGGTATTTAACTTCATAAAGGGTGTCATCATTTCAACGGTAGGTATACTGTTCTATGACAAGGTTGCGACACTCATCAACAAGGAAGCCCGCTTTCAGAAAAGATATGTCAAACTGAACAAGGCGATTTAACCAGATTATAGAAATTAAAACTGAAGATCAGTATAAATCCCCTCGGAAGATATTCCGAGGGGATTGTTTTAATATGGTGCCTGGTTCTTCATCTGACAGAAGCTATATCTGCAGATTCATGACCAGTGCATCCTCACCGTTGATGTAGTAGCGTTCTCTCTTTGCGAGAGTGATGAATCCGAGCGATCTGTACAGCATCTGAGCGGGGATGTTGCTTACCCTCACCTCAAGAAAGATGTTCTGGACATTCTTTTCTTTCAGCATGAAGATCAGTCTTGAAAGAAGAGCTTTTGCGATGCCTTGGCGCTTGAAGTCTTCATTCACTGCGACATTCAGAATATCCGCGTCCTCATAAGTGTACCAGCACTGGATGTACCCGCAGACAGTGCCCTCATGCAGAGCAACCAGGTTGATGGCACGGGGATTGATGATTTCCCGGATGAGTTCCTCTTTTGCCCAGGGAAGGGGGAAAGAGGCT
>DAMDIS010000143.1:0-4785 GCA_032100885.1 Proteiniclasticum sp. | reverse complement strand
CCGATATGGCATATACTGCATTGACGTGTTCCGGTTCCATTTCTGTGATTACAACAGGGAACATCATTTCAGCATACCTTTCTTTTTCTCATATTCATGCTCAGCCTGACTTTTTCTCATATAGAGAGGAACAAGTGAGTGAATGTCATCAGCATCTCCGTTATCTATGCGTTCCTTGAGCAAATAGGGAATATTGCCCGCTTTGGGGACATTCAGTGTCTGAGGTGCAAGAATGACATGATCGGAAAACAGCAGTTCTTCGGCTGACTTCTTCTCTATGATATCACCCAGAATCATAATTTCTCTTTTCTCGTCCTTCAGTTTTTCCTTAACTTCTTCAAGGGTAAGAATCGACGGCTCCATAATGGTCACCAGTCTGTCCTTGTCGAAGGTATAAAATCCGGTATAGAATCCGCCGCGTAATGCATCTACCATGGGTACGAGGATGCCTTTATAGCCAAAAGCGCCATAAGCCAGGGTGGAGAGAGAATCTGCAGAGTAAAGGGGAAGATTCAGTCCCAGAGCGATGCCTTTGATGGCTGAGAGTCCTATTCTCAGGCCTGTAAATGAGCCAGGACCTGTGGAGACTGTCAGTGCACCCAAATCTCCGGGTGACATGTCCAGTCGTCTTAGAAGCTCTTCTATGAGGGGCATGAGCAGCACGGAGTGCTGCAGGTTGTAATTGATGCTGATTTCTCCCTGCATGGCTTTCTCATCGACTACTGCAATGGAGCAGTTGTTTGATGATGTGTCTATACTTAATATTTTCATTACAGTTCCTCCAGAAAGTCATATTCTTTGCCAAATGACCGGATTGTAATTTTGCGCTCATCGGGACGTTCCGTCTTCTCGATTTTCACATGGATCAGTTCATCAGGAAGGATGGTTTCAATCATGTCTGCCCATTCAATCAGGGTTACACCCTGACCATAGACATATTCCTCAAATCCTACCTGAAGAATCTCCTCCACATCATTTACCCTGTAGACATCAAAATGGTAGAAAGGCAGCCTGCCTTCATAGTACTCATTGACGATGGTAAATGTGGGGGAGGTGATGTTGTCTTCTATGCCTAAGCCTTCGGCAAAGCCCTTAGCAAAATGTGTCTTTCCTGTACCGAGATCACCTGTAAGACATACAGTGGATCCTTTTTCTATGATGCTCCCGAGTTTTCTGCTGAGATTCATGGTTTCTTCAACAGATTCTGTAAATCTAATTATCATACTATCATCACCATTTCTTCATTTTAATCAACATTCATTATAGCGCAAGGATAAGACGTTGAAAAGGACAAAGAAAAAACAGCCATGAGGGCTGTAGATGCGTTTAACGATTATGCAGCTTTTTTCAGATAGGTGTCGAAGTCCATGGAAAGGTGATATAGATCCTCATGGACTTTGGCTTCGTCGAATCCGATATGCTCAAACAGACATAACGACCTTAGGTTTCTCGCTTTAATCTTGGCATTGATTTTCTTATATCTCAATGAGAAAAATGCTTCATTAAGCGCTTTCTTTAATGCTCTTCTGCCATATCCCTTGCCCCAGAGCTCTTTATCTCCGATGGTTATGACGATCTCATGTCCGGCTTTTTTGGGTATGAATTTTACATAACCTATGGATTCTCCCTCCAGACAGATGAGATAAAATGAACCCCTCTGATTGAAGATCTGATTAAAAATGGGCAGGGTAGATTTCTTCACCAGAGCTCTGATATGATTGCTGGCCTCACCATGCTCATTCAGATGTTCGATGATTTCATGGTCATCAAGCCAATCGGCAATCTTTAAGGCGTCATCAATAAAGATGTCCTGTCTTAGTGTTATCATTGCAAACTCCTTTTCAAATCATGATATTACGGTTTTCATTAGTGTTTAAACTGAACGCTTTTACCATTGTAATATCAGAGTTTGGGAAGTTCAAAGGAGAATCCGCCTGTAAAGATATAATAGGGATGTTTACCACCATATTGCTGAAGAAATCTTAGGATTCTTCGCTTTTGTACTATCATCTGATATGCAAATAACATAAAAGCAAATATAGTGAGATTTGTTATGCTTCCAGGAAAATATACCCGATATTTTATTGAAATCTAAATTATGTCTGAGTTTATTTAAGAAAAACTGAATGTATAGAAAACGATCTGACAAGAAGAAATATTTAATCCGGACAAAAGAAAACAGCCTAGTACATCGTACTAGACCGATTCATAGTGGCAGGGATACTAGGATTCGAACCTAGACTTACGGTTTTGGAGACCGTTGCTCTACCATTGAACTATACCCCTAAAATGCCTGCGTAGCCTTAACTGGGCTACGTTGTCTATTCTAGCATCCTTAAAACCTGATGTCAACAATTTGTGAATAAAATCTTTCATCCCGTGAAAATCAGAGAAATAAGACATTAAAAATAGTGTCTGAGGACATTTTCCAGTATACTATATATCTGTGTATATCACACATTTTTTTGAGAACAGTTCACAAATTTGGGCGAATAGGATATGATAAAAGAAATAATCAGATTGAGCGTTATAAAGGCTCTGGAGGTGAAGGTATGCTACATGAAATTCTGCAGCTGAATAAATATCGTAATGTTTCTTTAGTTGGTGCGGGAGGTAAAACCACCCTTATTAACCAGCTGACAGAATCACTTCGAAAAAAGAAGAAAATACTGGTGTCAAGTACGACTACCTTCATAAAACCTGAAATCACCATGTATGACTTTATGGACTACGATTATAATTCGGATTATGATCTGGGCAGCATAGACAGGCCCGGGATCTACATCATCGGGAAGGGCAAAAATCTTGAGGATCTTGTTTTCGGTCTCACCAACGAGGATATAGAAAGCATTTCAGGAGAATTTGATCATGCCATCATAGAATGTGACTTTTCCAACGGCAGACCTTTAAAAGGTTTCCGTGAATTTGAACCAAGAATCCCAGCCACAACAGACATCACTGTGGGAGTGCTGGACATCCAGTCTCTGGGACTTCTGGTCAATGCCGCGAATATCCATCATCTTGATAAGTTTCTTGAGCTTACAGAAAGCTCCATCGGATCCCTTGTGACCATACAGCATCTGGCGAAAATTGTGGATGATGACGAAGCGCTGTTTAAGAATGCTGTAGGAAAGAGAGTGCTCTACATCAACAAAGTGGAGAAAGAAGTGGATCAGGCACTGGCGCTTAGCCTCTTCGAGACAATTGATGTTTCGAAACTGGATATGGTCATCGAAGGAAGCCTTATAGAAAACCGATATTTTGTATTATATGAAAAAGGCTATTAACAAGGAGACAGAAGATGAAGTATTTGATTTTAAGTGACATACACTCAAATATACAGGCTCTGACTAAAGTAGTGGAAAATGAGAAGTATGACAGGATTATTTTTCTCGGAGATATTATAGGTTATGGCGCAGATCCTTTCCTCTGTTACAAGAAGTTTCTTGAACTGGGCGGAGAAGGTGTCATGGGCAACCATGAATATGGCGTCATTAATCCTCTTTCCCTGGTTCATTTCAGTGAGAATGCAAGAATTGGCCTTCTCCATACCATAAAGAACCTGCCTGAGGATTATGTGAGTCACATGAGGCATCTGCCGGAGTATATCCAGATCGAGGAAAGTGTTTTCTGCCACTCCATGCTGGATCAGCCTCTAGACTTCTCCTATGTATTTCCGGAAGACAAAGATTCCGTTTTCCTTCTTGGAAGCTACAGAAGAATGAACGAGATGGGTGCAAAGGTGATGTTCACCGGCCATACGCACAAACCCTGTATATTCAAGATGACAGATGACGATAGGGTGGAAATCTATCAGTCTAAAGATGGAGACATTTATCTGGATGAAAGAATGTACATCATCAATGTCGGAAGTGTCGGACAGTCCAGAAACAGCATACCTAAAGCCCATTATGCCGTATACGATACCGATGAACGAAAGGTATCCTTCAAATCGGTGGACTACAGCATAAAAGAAGCTGCAGGCAGAATTGAGGAGGAAGGGCTGCCGGAGTTTCTGGCCAAAAGGCTCTATTTAGGCATATAACCCGATGCATGTTTTATTGACAGTTCATAACGATTTATGATACAATTTAATTGAATACAATAAGACATGAGGTAAATATTATGATAGATGAATTAAAACTAGAAAATCAGCTGTGTTTTGCAGTTTATGCTTTCTCAAGGGAAATCACTAAAATATATAGACCCCTGCTCGAGCCTCTGGGTTTGACCTATACACAATATCTCGTGATGATTGTGCTTTGGGAAAAGGATGGGATTTCCTTGAAGGAATTAGGGAGCAAGTTAAGACTGGATTCCGGAACTTTGACTCCATTACTGAAGAAGCTTGAAAATGACGGAAACATTGAAAGAACTAGAGATAAAAGAGATGAAAGAAATCTCATCATCTATCTCAGCGAAAAAGGAAAATCGCTCATGAAAGAAGCGGAGAAAGTTCCGAACAACATCGCGTGCAGCCTCCCGATGGATCTGGATGGAGTAGTAGGCTTAAGAGAACAGCTGAAACTGATCCTGGATCAGCTCGAGAATCAGGCTAAGGACAACATCATTTCTGAATAATGCTTAAACATAAAAAAGAAGCCTATCATCTGATAAGCTTCTTTTTTTATGTTGAGCTGTTCTCATCTGCAGATTTGTCTGAATCCGCCTCCGGCTGACCGACATAGGGACTGAATGTCTGATTGTCCGTCTGCATGAAGTTGTCCGCGGACATATCTCTTTCCTCTAGCACTTCGTCGCCGATCTCATACAGATTGAATCTGA
>DAMDIS010000142.1:0-6201 GCA_032100885.1 Proteiniclasticum sp. | reverse complement strand
TCAACAGAAAAGTTCAGAAGGATACAGCTGATTTACTCAGCCTGCGGGGAGCAGGTGATTATGAACTCTCGAAAACTGCGCCCGGTACGGATTCCATCATCAGTAAGATCCTTGTTTCAGATCCGCAGATCAGCGATGAGGAGGAGCTTATGGAGGAAATTGAGAAAAAAGTGCTTAATTTCATAATCGATATGAAGAAAATTACAGAATAAAGAGAAAAGGAGATAGAGGGAAAGCAGAACATGCAAATCAGCACGTTCTGCTTATTCCTTTATCTCCTTAAACAGTTCATAGGCTTTTTTTCTTGCTTCGACAAGGACGAGTTCACCAAGCTCGGTGATCTTGTAGTATTTTCGGAGCTTTCCGTCAACCACGATGTCTTCCTTCTTAAGAAGACCGTTTGATTCCATGCTGTGAAGAAGAGGGTACAGTGTTCCAGGACTGATATCATATCCATGGGAATGGAGCTCTTCCATCATCCAGGCCCCATAAACAGGTTCATGTCTTGCATGATGGAGAATGTGGATCTGGATAAACCCGAGAAGAAATTTTTTCATAACTTTCTGTTGCATAATACCTCACCTTTATACTATAATAATCAATAACGAAAACCGATATCGGTATTTGATAATATTGTACCACCAACGGTTTTCGAATACAAGATGCAGATTTAAGCAAGATATAACAGGTTAAATCCATGTTAAAGATGAGGAGGGTCCATCATGAGTGAAGATACAAATATAATGGAAAAGAAAGTAAGTTACCGTACGTTTCTGAAGGATGTCTTTATATGCTCCCTGGGTGCATATGGAGGACCAGAAGCACACTATGGTGTGTTTACGGAGCAGCTTGTCATCAAGAAGAAGTACATCACAGAAGAAGATCTCATTGAACTGATTGCGCTGACGGGAATTCTTCCAGGACCCAGCAGTACCCAGACCATAGTTTCCATCGGGTACAAAATGGGCGGAAGAAAACTTGCTTTTCTGACCATGCTTGTGTGGGCGCTTCCGGTTCTTACCCTGATGACCCTTCTGTCCTTTCTCAGCCAGTTCCTGGGCGCCATGAATCTCTCCCAGGATGGGTTCAGATATATCGGTCCCATGGCAGTCGCCTTTATCGTTCTGGCGGCATACAGAATAGGGAGGAAGGTTGTCTCGGACAAGATGACGCTGCTCCTGCTTCTCTTTGGTGCGCTGACCACTTATTTCATCAGGGATGCCTGGATCTATCCTCTGGTCCTGATTATCGGAGGAATCGTCAGCATCCTGGCTTCGAAGGAAAAAGATCTCTGGAATCGCGTGAAGATCAGCCCGCCATGGAGGTATCTCATCGCATTTGGGGTTTTCGCATTTGGAAGTCTTGCACTGAGCGTAATGTTTCGCAGCAGAATCATCGATATTTTCGAGAGCTTCTACAGATATGGGTATCTTGTCATTGGAGGCGGACAGGTGGTTGTACCGCTCATGTACAGCGAGATGGTTGAAATCAGGCAGTACATGACCAGTCAGGAGTTTCTGACCGGGTTTGGGCTGGTTCAGGGTCTTCCAGGACCCATGTTCAGCTTCAGTGCTTATGCAGGCGGTATGGCGGCGAGGGGAGGAAGTGTTCTTACTCAGGTTCTTGGCGCAGTTGCTGGCGGTGTGGGGATTTTCCTTCCGGGTCTTCTTCTCATCTACTTTGTCTATCCTGTATGGGAAAAGCTGAAGACAATCAAAGGAATCAAGACATCACTCAAGGGAATCACTGCAGTTGCAGGGGGACTCATTACGACAGCTGCCGTTGTTCTTATGCAGAGAAGCGGATTCTATGCAGACAACATCATCATCATGCTGGTTACTCTGGCACTTCTTCTCACAAGAAAAATCCCGGCACCCCTTATCGTGCTTGGTGTCCTGCTCGCCGGATTCTTCCTCTAGGATAAGGAAATTCCACTTTATACAACAGGATCTCTAAAACATGCTGACATCCTCACGGAGTCAGCTTTTTTTATTTGTTACATTTTTAGTGTAAAGGATCATGAGATTACCACTGAGAGCCGACTTTCAGGGGAGTTAAAATAGTGATATGATTGAGAAAAACAGTGACCGCAGATCAGACAGCTATGCTGCAGTTGCGAAAAGGAGGCGGACCAGAATGAATGAAGTAGATGAGTACATCAGCAGTTATCCGGAAGAAGTCAGGGAAAGACTGAAAATCATAAGAGAAATCATCAGAGAAGAAGCGCCGGAAGCTACAGAGAGAATCTGCATGAAGATGCCGACCTACGATTATAAGGGGAAATGGCTGGTGCACTTTGCAGGTTATGACAAGCATATCGGGCTCTATCCTCAGCCTGAAGGAATCATAGAGTTCAAGGATGATCTGAAAGGGTACAAGACATCCAAAGGGACTGTTCAGTTTCCCCACAACAGGGAACTTCCCGAAGGGCTGATCAGAGAAATTGTTCGTTACAGAGTGAAAAATCAGTAATCCGACAATTCTCAGCCTGATTTAGTCGGATGGTGAGGCTGATTTCCTGATATATTGACATCAAGGAGGCTGTTACATGGATACACTTCAAGCTTACAACAAAGCGCTTACCTATATTGAGAAACATCTTGAAGATGAAATCAGTATTGAAACGGCGGCAAAAATCGCCTGCTGCAGTGAACACCATTTCAGAAGAATGTTCAGTTACCTTTCAGGAATCAGTCTCACCGAATACATCAGAAGAAGGAAACTGACAAAGGCCGCTGAAGATCTGAGAGATAAAGATGCGAAGGTCATCGATGTTTCTGTAAAGTACGGATATGGATCCTCAGATGCCTTTTCAAGAGCATTTCATGCCATGCACGGCATTTTGCCTTCTCAGGCGGGAGAAACCGGTGTAAGACTCAAAGCGTTTCCCAGGATGACCTTCAATCTCACCATAAAAGGAGCAGAGGAAATGAATTATCACATTGAAGAAAAAGACGACTTCAGAATCGTAGGACTGAAGAAAAGAGTACCCATTCAGTTTCACGGCGTAAATGAAGAAATCAGAGAAATGTACACTATGCTGACCCCGGATCTGATCAGGAGACTGAAATCAATGTCGGATCAGAAACCAGAAGGAATCATCAGTGCTTCAGCAGACTTTTCGGAAGGAAGAATGGAAGAGTCTGGTGAACTTGATCATTATGTCGGCGTCATTACATCGATGGAAGCACCCTCCGATCTGGAAGTTCTCGAAGTGAAAAAGGGAACATGGG
The DNA here is from genome assembly GCA_032100885.1 of Proteiniclasticum sp. Taxonomy (GTDB): domain Bacteria; phylum Bacillota; class Clostridia; order Clostridiales; family Clostridiaceae; genus Proteiniclasticum. Next base: position 2,968 of record DAMDIS010000142.1, on the reverse strand, counting down.
CTGTGTTTGAATCAGTCGGACCGTTTCCGGAGACGCTTCAGAGCATCTGGGGAAGAATATATTCAGAGTGGTTCCCCGCTTCAGGATTTGAATCTGCTGAAGGTCCGGAAATCCTGTGGCATGAACATCCGGATACCAGTCATAAGGCATACAGAAGTGAAATCTGGATCCCCGTGAAGTCAAGGTAATGGAACAGATAACTGAGAGCGCTTAACAAAGCGCTCTCTTACTGATATAATCAGGATAAATATATTATAGAAGAAAGATAATGTGGAGGTTTTATGAAAGATTTTATTGCTGTAGTATTTCTGGCTGCGTTCGTATTTATTCTTTCCCTGATCTTTTTTAGAGGCTATGGTCCCATTGTGTTCGTTTTTATCGTTATTGCGGGTCTTGTTTCCGTCATCATGAATCAGGAGACAAGAATTGAAAAGATGGAGAAGATTCTGGGCGTGAAAGAGAATAACGAGAAGAGTGAAAAAGATGAAGAGAAGGCTGATGAGATCACCAGCCAGACTGAAAATGAATAGAAAATCGAAGAAAAGAGAGTACGCACGAAAAGGTGTGTACTTTTTTTAAAAAGTATAATCGTTTGAATAGTGTGAATTCTTTTTGTATAATGAAGAAAACCGCTGGATGAAGGAGAGTGAAAATATGTCAGGTACCATAAAACTGAAGGACGAAGAGAAGAAAAATCTCATCAGTAAACTTGAGCAGAGATTCGAGGAGAATATGCTCAGACACGAAGGAGTCACATGGGATGCCATTCAGAAGAAGATCGAGAAAAATGATGACATTCTCAATGCGCTGAACGAAATGGAAAAAGCAGGCGGAGAGCCTGATGTTGTAAACCTGGAAGTGAATCGGGGCAGCTATCATTTCATCGACTGTTCCAGAGAAACCCCGGAAGGACATAGAAATCTTTGCTATGACGATGAAGCGCTACATGCCAGAAAGAAGAACAAACCGGAAGGCAGTGCAAAAGGAAAAGCGGAAGAGATTGGCGTAAGGCTCCTTACAGAGGATGAATACCGGAAGCTGCAGTCACTGGTTGAGGTGGATACAAAAACATCCAGCTGGATTGAGACCCCGACGTCCATTCGTAAACTTGGAGGAGCACTTTTTGGTGACCGACGCTTTAATACTGTATTCATCTATCACAACGGTGCAGAATCGTATTACGGTGCAAGAGGGTTCAGAGGCATACTGGAGATATAAAAATACGAACAGAAAGAGGTGCTCAGACGGGCACTTCTTTTTTGTGCTGCGATGCTCAACCTGGCAGTACCGCTGTAGGTGAGTAAATGTACGCTCATCATTGCTTTAAATAATAAATATTTATTGAATATCGATAAAATCCATGATAAGATAGAGAAAAACATCAAGGTGAGTGAGTGAATTGAAGAAATTAAGTGTCCAGTTTTTGAAGGTATCCATCGTGCTGATTCTCATTCCGGTAATTGTACTGGGTCTGTATGGCCTCATCTGGCTTCCGGGAAATCCAGTCAGTCCAAGATATGCCCATATGATCTATCCTGTTCTTGTCGGGTTTTACCTTGCGTCAGTTCCAGTTTTGTACGCGGGTTCCAGGTTATATGTGCTGCTGACCCATGTGAGCAAAGATACGCTGACCCCTGCGGTCAAGGTAAAAATACTCAGTAAACTGAAAAAAGCGGCTGCAGCTGCAGGTGCGGTCTTCCTCCTGATCATGCCATTTTTTTTCCTGATTGCCGATGAAGATGACGCACCGGGTCTTATTATTGTTTCAGGAATCCCGGTACTCTTTACGATGATTGCTTTTGCAGTGATCACTCTTTTCGAGTATTCAGCTTCCAGGGAAAAGAATTAGTCAACTTCTTTGGCAGAGTGCAGGAACTGAAGGGGAAGATGAAATGACAAAGGATAAGGATAAATCATTCCGATACAGCATAGGCTTTCTGAAACTTGCCCTATGGGCGATACTCTTTCTGATTGTTGTTGTCAGCACAATGATTCTATACGAACTGGTGAGCAGTCCGTTTGACAGGCAAGAAGCCGGATTTCTCTATCCTGTATTTGCAGGCGTATACATCTCACTTCTTCCGGTTATCTATTCGGGAGTCCAGTTTTACAGACTGCTCAGTGCGCTGAAAAAAGGCATTCAGCTCAAACCTTTAAAAACTGATGCGCTCAGAAAACTGAAGATTGCATCAGCGGCATATTTGACGGTATTCCTGCTTCTGTATCCTTTTGTGTACCGCTTAGCTGATGCCAGTGATACTCCGGAGCTGATGATCATTTTCGGGCTACCGGTACTGTTTACCTTAATCTGGCTGGCTGTACTGAGTATTTTTCCGGAATCATAGAGACACATAAATGAATGAGGTAGTTTTGAAATCCTCTGAGAATCAGCGAAGCTGCTGAAATCCGGAGGATTTTACAGAATGTTAAAGGTTATTTCTGCGTGTTGGAGAAAATTTATGTTCATCATTTGTGAGGCGGCTCAAGGTTTCTGTGACAGATCCCGGTCGGACGGGAAGACCCGGAGAAGTGGATTCTTTGAAAGGCCTATGAGGATATGCTGCCGCCTGAAATCGTCTATCGAAAGAAAGACAAGTTCAGTGTTGGGGCAGGTTCATCCGAAAAACCGGCTGAGGTTGCAGAGCGGACCCTATCAGATTGCGAATTTGAAAAGCACAGCAGGGTGAAGACTGAGAAGCAAGGAAGAGCTGATGTATGATAAAATCTTCAGAGGTTTGTATCCTGATTTTTCAGTGGAAAAATCGAAAGATTTTACCAAAGTCATAAAAGAACAACCATTGGAGCCTATGAATCTTTTCAAAGGCTGCATATTTTTATGCTTATGAAGTGGGGACTGTGATAAAATGGATATGGAAAGAAAGACAGGTTAAAACAGGCGGATGCCGATACAGAATGAAACCTGTCAGTTATGGAGGGGAATATGAAATTCTTATGGAGCACGCTCAAG
>DAMDIS010000141.1:789-6371 GCA_032100885.1 Proteiniclasticum sp. | reverse complement strand
AAGCTGTCCGGCTGGATCAGAACCTCAAGGGTATCAAAGGCCTTTGGTTTCATCGAACTGAATGACGGAGGCTTCTTCAAGAACGCACAGATCGTTTTTGACGAGACTCTGGCAAACTTTGCAGAAGTGTCAAAATATCATATCGCCACCGCAATCACCGTAACCGGTACAGTGATCTACACACCGGACGCGAAGCAGCCTTTTGAGATCAAGGCAACAGAGATTGTTCTTGAAGGAAGCTCCAGCTCAGACTACCCGCTGCAGAAAAAGAGGCACACCTTTGAATATCTCAGAACCATCGCACATCTGAGACCAAGAGGAAACACCTACTCTGCAGTATTCAGAGTGAGAAGCCTTGCAGCCTATGCCATTCACCAGTTCTTCCAGGACAGAGGGTTTGTCTATGTCCATACCCCAATCATCACAGGAAGCGATGCTGAAGGCGCCGGTGAAATGTTCAGGGTGAGCACCCTTGATCCCAAGAACCCTCCACTGACAGAATCAGGAGATATCGACTACAGCGAAGACTTCTTCGGCAAGGAATCAAACCTTACCGTTTCCGGTCAGCTGAACGCCGAAGCCTATGCACTGGCATTTAAGGATGTCTATACCTTCGGACCGACATTCAGAGCCGAGAATTCAAACACCGCAAGACATGCCGCTGAATTCTGGATGATCGAACCTGAGATCGCCTTTGCCGATCTTAAAGACGACATGAACCTTGCAGAGGATATGCTCAAGTATGTCATCAGCTACTGCATGGAAAATGCGCCTGAAGAAATTGCCTTCTTCAACCAGTTTGTGGACAATACTCTTCTTGAGAGACTTCAGTTCATCGTGGAATCCGATTTCAAACGTGTCACCTACACAGAAGCCGTTGAGCTTCTATTGAAGTCCGGAAAGGAATTTGACTACCCTATAGCTTGGGGAAATGATCTTCAGACTGAGCACGAAAGATATCTCACAGAAGAGATCTTCAAAATGCCGATCTTCGTGACAGACTATCCTAAGGAAATCAAAGCCTTCTACATGAGACAGAATGATGACGGAAAAACTGTCGCTGCCATGGACTGCCTGGTTCCAGGTGTCGGCGAAATCATCGGAGGCTCCCAGAGAGAAGAAAGAATGGATGTCCTTCTTGAAAGAATCGACGAGCTTGGCCTGAACAGAGAAGATTACTGGTGGTATCTTGAGCTGAGAAAGTTCGGCGGAACAAAGCATGCCGGTTTCGGACTGGGCTTTGAGAGACTGATCATGTATATCACAGGAATGACAAACATCAGAGACGTTATTCCTTTCCCAAGAACGACACACAACGCAGAATTCTAAATATATCTATAAAGAGAGCAGCGCACATGCTGCTCTCTTTTTTATCATATTCTCATCCCGCTTTCACAAAGATTATAAAATTTCCGTTAAATAATCGTAATTTTCAATATATTGATGGTAATATAAGGGTATAGAAAGTGAATTGAGGGGGGAAATGTCATGTTCAAGAAACTCATTGTAGTCAACCAGATGTCGCCTTATGATCATTTAGTGCTTAAATTTGCGAAATCCCTCAAATTTTTAGGCGCAGAAGAAGTTGTGCTGGCCAATCATATTGTATCCCGTGGTGATCAGAAAGCACCTCCATATGCGGGAAGCGATCTTGAGAAGTACCTGGAAAGTCTTAAAGACGAAGGAATCAGAACCAGTGTGCTGGAGCTTCAGGATCTCCCCATGGAAGAAATCAGTAAAGTGGTTCACGATGATGAAAACTTCGGATCACTTATCCTAGTGGGCGCAAAGGAATCTTCCTTGGGCAAAAGGATTTTCGATTCCGAATTCGCCTATGAGCTCATTCAGATGCCGACCAAACCCATCATGATTGTCAGAATCCATGAAGATGATCAGGGAAACCACTATACTGTGCCTATGCAGGGCATGTCGCATCACAGTCATGTACTGTTCCCGACCGACTTCTCGGAGAACGCACATCATGCGTTCACCTATCTTGAGAAAATGGTTGAACAGGGCTTAAAGAGAGTGACCCTCATGCATATTCAGGATATTTCCAAAATCAGCCCTTACCTGGATTACAGAATCATCGAATTCAACCAGATCGACAGAGACAGACTTACAGCTCTACGTGTCAGACTTGAAGAGCTTGGCGACGTCAAGGTGGATGTCATCCTTGAAATGGGGAGACCCTTCAGAGAAATCAACCGAGTCATCAATGAAAACGACGTTGACCTTGTAATCCTCGGAAGACAGGGTAAGGGAATCATCAAAGACATCTTCATCGGAAGCAACAGCAACAACATCGCAAGACGCGCAAACGCTTCCGTACTGCTCATCCCAAGAGAAAAAGACTAGAATTTTCTCCTAATGTTCATGTGCAGACACAAAAGCCTGGCAATTTACTGCCAGGCTTTTTCAGTGCTGTCTTCTATGATGTTTTGTGTCAGTCTACACAGGTCAGCTCCTTGGAATAATGATTGAGGTTCTCATATCCGTCTTCAGTGACAAGGATAAGATCCTCGATCCGGACACCCAGCTCCCCTTCAAGATAGATTCCCGGTTCCACGGAAAATATCATTCCCGGTTTCAGCACATCGTCATTTGCAGACGATACATCACCGAACTCATGGACTTCAATGCCGATGGAATGTCCAGTCCTGTGGGTGAAGAATTTTCCATAACCCTTGTCTTCTATGACATTTCTTGCTGCAGCGTCAATTTCGCTGAACTTAACGCCGGGTTTTACCATTTCTATGGCTTTTCTGTTCGCCAGAAGAACCGTTTCATAGACTTCCTTCGCCTTATCGCTCACTTCTCTGAAAAAGACAGTTCTTGTCATATCGGCGCAGTAGTTGTCCTTTCTGCATCCGATATCCAGAATGATGGAATCCCCACTTTTCACCAGACGGTGACTGTTCTCATGATGGGGATTGGCACCGTTTTTGCCGTAGGCGATAATGGGCATGAACGAAAATCCGTCTGCACCAAGATTATCGTAGATCACCTTAAGGGCATCTTCCATTTCTTTCTCCGTCATGTCTTCATTGATGGAGTCGATGAGCATCTGCATGGCCTCATCATTCAGCTTCGAGGCTGCTCTCATGAATGCGATCTCTTCCTCGTCTTTCTCGGCCCTGATCTTATCCAGAAGCAGAGATGAATTGACGAAGTTTGCTGTCCCAAGCTTTCCCATGAGCTTCAGAAGGAATCCTGAAGGCCAGTTTTTGTCGATGCCAAGGATTTCGTCCGCTTCAATATATTCCGCAAGAAGTCCGATAGAATCCGTAGTGTCCTTGGTCCAGACAAACTCAAGATCATCGGAGACCTTCTCTGGAAACAGCTCATTGATGAAGAGTACGGGTGTCCCCGTCTCTTTGACCAGGAGAACCAGAAGCCTCTCCCCCGCCTCAATCCATCTTCCTGTTAGGTAGAAGATCGAAGGCGTATCGGTCACCAGTATCTGCTTCAGTCTGTTTTCTTTCATGATTTCTCTCAGTTTTTCGATTCTCTGAAAAAACATATGATCCCTCCTGATACTTAGCGGTCAGAATATCAGCATCCGCCTTTGTTCTCACCTTTGACATAGTAGTACAGTGTCTTGACAGGCATGCCTGTTGCACCCTTTGGCAGGTATCCTCTTGCTGCTGCAATATCCGAAGTTCCCGCGATATCCAGATGTACCCAAGGCGTATCTTCAACGAAGGCTTCGATAAATGCCGCAGCAGTACTTGCACCGCCCCATCTTCCGCCTGAATTCTTGAGGTCTCCTCGGTCTCCCTTGATCAGTTTATGGTATTCCTTTGACAGCGGCAGCTGCCATACAGGCTCTCCAGCCTCTTTGGCTGCAGTTCTGATTCTTCCGTACAGTTCTTCATTATTTGTGAATGCGCCGGTATTGAACTCTCCCAGAGCCACTACACATGCCCCGGTGAGTGTCGCCACGTCAACGACTTCCTTTACGCCTTCCTTCTTTATGATGTAGTAGACTGCATCGGCAAGGGTCAGTCTTCCTTCAGCATCAGTTGTATGAATCTCTATGGTCTTTCCGGCCATGGATCCTATGATGTCACCAGGCACGAATGCGTCACCTGAAATCACGTTGTCCGTTGCAAGGACTACAGCTGTAACATTTTTTTCAAGCTTGTTCAGCGCGATGGCTTTCATGGCGCCTATGACCGCTCCTGATCCGCCCATATCTCCGTTCATGGTGATCATGGATGGTCCCGGTTTTATGGAGTATCCGCCTGTATCAAAGGTGACACCCTTACCCACAAGACCTACAGGCGCTTCGTCATTTCCGCCTTTGTATCTCATGATGATTCCACGGGGTTCGTTGGTCGATCCCTTGGCAACGGCAAGGAACGCCTTCATGCCAAGCGCTTCGCACTCAGCCCTGTCAAGGATCGTCACTTCAACACCAAGAGGTTCCAGTTCCGATTTTGCAGTGTCTGCAAGAACTTCAGGTGTCAGCGTAATCGCAGGCTCGTTGATGAGATTTCTGGTGAGGAATATGCCGTTCATCAGGTTTTCCATTTCCTTCAGTCCTGGAAGAACCTTTTCTTCCTTTCCTGGCAGAAGATCAAACGAGACTTCACTGAGGCTGAATTCCTGCTTCTTGGAAAGGTACTCGTCGAATCTGTATTCTGCATGGTAAAGCCCTTCTGCAAATGCCTTGGTGGATTTCTTGTAGCAGAGATTCGGAAGCTTTGTGAGCTTGACCGAAACTTCCTTCACCTTTAGCTTAGAAAGCTCCTTTGCGCCCTTAAAGGCAGCAAGTCTCAGCATCTCTTCATCAGCCTTGTCTTCTTCACCAAGTCCAAGAAATACCTGTGAACGACCGGTTTCCATGCTGACCATGCTGAACACTTCGCCTTCTTCGCCCTTGAAGAGGTTCTTTTCATTCAGTCGGCTGAGGATTTCAGCGTTTTCTTCAACCTCTTTGCCTTTGAACACGAGAATCATTTCTGCATCATGCTTCTGTCCTATGGTTATCTTCATACTGTAAAATCACCCTTTCTTTAAATATCTAACTTTCATTCTACTACACGCGAATGAAAAATATAAGGTGCTCCTTTTCTAATCTATGATGCCCGTCAGCAATCTCTGTACTCGTTGGGGACTCATGTTATTCACAGTATCTTCATTGCCCAGCTTCTGTCCAGATGTTATACTTGAGGAAAGAAAAATCGTTCGGAGGAATATAAATGGAAAAAATTGCAATTTTTACCGACAGTGCCTGTGACCTTAAAGAAGAAGATATCAAAGAATATGGCATAAGACTACTCCCATTACAGATCATATATGAAGACAAAACCTATCGCGACAGAGTCGAGATCAGCCCTGACGAAGTCTATGAGAACTTCGACAAAGAGGTGCCAAAGACAAGCCTGCCCATGGGCGTAGACATCGACGAGATGTTCAAGACCTTAATCAAAGAAGGTTATACCCACGCCATCGGCGTCATGATCTCAGGAGGCCTTTCGGGAACCGCAAATTCTGTTTCCCTTATGGCGGCAGAATATCCTGAAATTGAAACCTTCGTGTTCGACACCCTCAATCTTTCCATGGCTGAAGGTATT
>DAMDIS010000141.1:0-779 GCA_032100885.1 Proteiniclasticum sp. | reverse complement strand
CCCTTGAATATCTCATCAAGGGCGGAAGAATCGGAAAAGTGGCAGGAACCATCGGTGAGATGCTCAACATCAAACCGATCATCTCTGTCAATGAAGAGGGTGTATACTACACCGTAGAAAAGGCAAGAGGATCCAAGCAGGCCTACAACAAGCTGATCAGCATCCTGCAGGAAAATCTTCAGAAGACAAAGTGCAAGGTATGGGTCATGCATGGTGGAGCGAAGAAAGAAGCCATTGCCATGGTGGAGAGAATCAAGGACCTTCCAGGCATCCTGACACTGGAATATGCACAGATCAGCCCCGCGCTTGGTGTGCACACCGGAAAAGGACTTCTGGGAATCTGTATCGAAAGAATTACCGGAAAGTAGGACCTTGACGTAAAAGTCAGACTATATTACAATAAACCCATGGCTAGGGGTGCTTTAAAAAGCTGAGAGACTTAACTGTCAACCCTGTTACCTGATCTGGTTAATACCAGCGTAGGGAAGCGGATGAACGAAAGTTTAAACTGTCTTACCTCGGTAAGGCAGTTTTTTTATTTTATCCTGGCCTTTTAACAAAAGGAGGTATAGAAAAATGACCCAATTTCTAAGCAGCGCAAAAGAAGCGCTAAACACACTCATTCAGCAGCCGCTGTCGCTTGCTGCCCTTGTCATCGTTCTTGTCCTGATCGTCTTCATCATGGTGACAAGAAAGATCAGGCTCACACCACTTCTGATGGCTCAGATCAGTATTTCGGTTGCCATCTGCGCGGTGCTCAACTCATTCCCGCTGTTTCG
>DAMDIS010000140.1:739-6530 GCA_032100885.1 Proteiniclasticum sp. | reverse complement strand
GCTTGACCCTGGTTAAATCCAGTTTTTCAGTAAGATCGATTTTCTCGGAGCGATATAGTCCGCTGCTCATTACTGATTCCCCCCTTCAAGCAGAAGGTCAAAGAAAGGATTGAAGTAGTCTCTGCTTTTTCTGACCACACCATCAAGTCCCTTTCCGCCATCCTGCATTCTTCTGATTCCTGCAAACTTCCCCATCTCAAGAGTCCTGAACAGACCTTCCTTTTCGATGTTCTCAAGAAGCTTCACGGTTTCCTCCAGCACTTCCTGTGCTCTTTTTTCAATGATTCCGCCCGACTTGAATTCGATCTCGCTGCCGAAATCCTCCATGGTATTGAAGATATAGGACGCGTTCTCTATGGCCGCAGCACGGTCGGAGAGAAACGGCGTATGAATGGCTTCAGTCATCATGCCAAGAAGATGAAGCTTCTGCCCTGTCATGATGGTCACCATGTTAAACAGCGCATTCTGCACCTGCCCTTTAAAGATGTCACCGGTCATGAATTTTGTCGGAGGCATATATTTCAGAGGCGCTTTCGGGAAGATTTCCCTTGCCATCTGAGCCTGAGCAAGCTCAAAGAGGAACCCGTTCTTAAGAGAAGGATCCATCTCAAAGGCATGCCCAAGACCCATCTGCTCTTCTGGCAGTCCCGCCATCAGGGCAAACTGCTCATTGATCAGCTGCGAAGCGAGTACGGTATGGGCTTCCTCATAGGCATCGGCTGTAGTGAGGTAGTTGTCCTCACCGGTATTGATGATGACCCCTGCATATCCGTTGATGGCTCTTGAGAAATACTGGTCGACAAGAGTTCTTTTCATATTGATATCGCGGAAGAGTATTCCGTAAAGAGCGTCATTCAGCATGACATCCAGTCTTTCCATGGCACCCATCGCGGCAATTTCAGGCATGCACAGACCTGAACAGTAGTTGCAGAGCCTGATGTATCTGCCAAGTTCATCTCCCACCTCATCAAGGGCTTCCCTCATGAGACGGAAATTCTCCTGTGTGGCCATGGTGCCGCCGAACCCCTCGGTGGTAGCCCCGTAAGGCACATAGTCAAGAAGCGACTGCCCGGTGGTGCGGATGACGGCGATGATGTCTGCGCCCTGCTTTGCAGCGGCTTTCGCCTGTACGATATCTGCGTAGATGTTGCCTGTGGCAACGATCACGTAGAGATATGGTCCCGATTTGTCACCATACTCTTCCAGCTTTTTCTCCCGATCAAGTCGGTTTCTTCGAATTCTGTCAACCATTTCCTTCGCCATGGATGTCAAGGCGATCTCCATTTCAAAACGGTCGAAGTGAGGCAGTTTTGTCAGGTCAAGTCTTCCTTCTGAAACCTCAACGGCAATTTCCTGAGGCGTAATCGACAGCGCCTTCATGGCGAGCGCGATATAGAAAGCCGCACCGTTTTCCAGAGCTTCCTTCTCTTTCAGATGATCCACAAGGATGTTCGGCAGCGGAACACCGTCTTCATTCACGCCATCTATGCCGAGCAGCCTGCATACAGTTCTTTCCACTGCTACAGTGGTGTGTTTTTCCACAAATTGCTGGGTATCCGATGCAATGAGCCTTGCATAGCTTCTTGCCTGATCCACTTTATTCATATCCAGTCTGATTTTACTCATTTGTTTTCCCCTTATTCTAGTAGTTTCCTGATTTCTGTCGTAAGTTCCTCTGAGAATCCCAGATATTCTCCGATCATGACCGCATCACCGGTCACTCTGGTCCCATCCCATTTTTCAAGTGTATAGTCCATGAGATCAGACAGCGACCTGATCTGAGCGTAACTGTCCTCATCTGCATGTCTGATCTGACTGGAGAGGTCCACATCCTTAAGTCCTCTCACCTGATAGCGTCTTATCCCTTCAATGTCCTTAAGATCGTAGTGTGATGCCATGAGGAGAAAATGTTCCTTTTCACTGAAATACTTAAGAATACCCCCGGCTATAGCCGTTCCTTCCACAGGATTCGTCCCCCTGGCTGGCTCATCAAGAATAAGAAGTGAGGGAGAATCGGACATGGATGCCATGATTTCCCTGATTCTAAGCACTTCTCCTCCGAAGGTCGACAGGCCTCTGTCCGGATTTTCCTCATCTTCGCAGAGAAGATCCATCCGGGCGAGAACAGGTGTCATCATCTTTTCGGCAAAAGGCAGAATGCCCATCTGAACCAGAACCGTATTGAGAAAGACGGTCTTGAGGGTTATGCTTTTACCGCCCATATTTGCACCGCTGAGCAGCGTGCTTCCTTTTTCAAGGCATATGGAAATCCTGGAGAAATTCCGGTCTCTTTCTCTGATCATGGATTCAAAATAGGGATGATAGCCGTTTATCATGGTTATGGGTCTGCCCTTGCCTACTTCCGGCAGACATGTCTCAAAGTCTCCCGCAAGCTTTGCCTTGGCAAGGAAATAATCCATCCTGCCCAGCGTGTCCATATTACGGAGAATCCTCTCTCCAAAGCGCATAATCTTTCCTGTCAGCTCTTTTCTGACCAGATGTTCCGCTTCTTCCTCCAATAGAGTGACCGAGCGTCTTTCCATACGGAGATCTTCCTTCTCCTTCTCTTTTTCAGCCTTTCTGATTCTCATTTCGATTTCTCTTTTTTTCTTCCGGATGTTTTTCAGATTTTCATCATACTCATCATACACATAAAATGTGCCGAGTCCCGTCCCTTGAGGGTCAAGGATTTCTCTAAGCTCCTCAAGCGGGATGAGGTTGAACTCTTCTCCAAGTATCGCCTTCTTTTCTCTCTGGATGTCATTCATCCTGAGAATCAGGAATTTGATTTCATATAGATCCAGTTCGCTTAGCACTTTTCCATGCTCAAGTGAGCTTATGAGATTTCTGATGTCTCGAAGCTCTTCAAAAATCATGAATAAGTGCTCATACTCGGCTTTGAATGAAGGAAGCAGCTCACTGAACCTTTTTGTCATCTCAAGTTCTCTAATCAGTTCCTTCTCCTTATCCTGTCCATAGAAAGCTGCAGTTTTTTTGACTGCTCTGCCGTAGGCGCTTCCTGTCCTGATTCCATCCATGACATATTTCAGTCCCAGCTTTTCTTTTTCTTTCTGACTAAAATACATCAAATCCCTTCTCTCCTTTCAATTCTGCCAGAGAACAGACCGGTATGTCGAGCTCATTCCTCAGCTTCACCATGAGATCCCTAAGATTCGTTTCTCCTCCGTTCGGATCAAACGGATTCACCATGAGCATCTTCAGCTGTATTTCATTTTCAGCTTCCAGTCTTATTCCTCTTGCATTCAGCTTTTCAAGCGTCTCAATGCTCATAAGGTACTGCGTGCCGTCACCGGCGATTAAAGCAAGGTTTCTGAAGTGACGGGATGACAGAAAATCTCTGATCAGCCTGTCTGTAACAGCTCCTCTTATATAGATGGCACTGGTGGACTCTTTGATCTGTCCGCTGATCTCGCTTCCGATGGACAGGGCGATATCCGCTTTGACTTCTGTCCATTCTTCACTGTTTTTAAGATGTGCTCTGCCTAGCCCCTCTGGAAGCTCATCGTCTGTTTTTCTGAGCATAAGGAGGGACAGGGCATGCATGGTCTTCTCGTATATCTGGTGCTGGCTGTGACTGATGCTTGCACCGGTGCAAAGAACCGCTCCATCTGTCTTTGAGGAGAACGACATACGTGAGAGCGCACCATCGACAATGAAAAGGCAGTTTTTTTCGATGCTCTTCACTGTTTTTTCGATGTGAGCCAGGTCGCCTCCTCTCGAAGGGCCTGCAATCTCCACATATCCGTCTGAAAGGGCGCGGAATATAACCACTCGACCCAAAGAACTTCTGATTCCTGTGATCTCCAGGATTTCTTTGGTCACATCACATTTACTCAGAAGCTCCTCGGAAGTTGCCACAAGCGTGCCTTCAAGGACATAGATTCTGGGCTTCTCGGTTCCTGTCACAAGGTCCCGCTCCTCTCCGTCTCTCCCGATGGACGTCACAGCCATGACCTTTTCAGGATGTCTCCTCCCTGCTTCTTTAAGCAGCAGATTGAGAAAGGAAGTTTTCCCTGTATTCTTGCCCATACCGATTATGGCCAGAGACCCTAAACTGAATAACCTCTCCATTTAGGACTGAGCTTTATGGAGGAGATCCGAGTTTCCGATGTTGATTGCGTCTCCTTCAAGAAGTGCCGACAGGCCGATATTCTTCACTGTCTTTTCCCCTCTGCATACTTCGCACTGACAGTTTTCCTTATAGACTTCAGGCTCGGTATAGGTGGTGATGACCCCTTCGAAATTTCGGAGGATCACTTTATGGGTACCCTGGCTGATGACATAGTTCGGCATAACCGGAATCTTTCCGCCACCGCCTGGTGCATCCACGACAAATGTGGGTACGCTGAAACCTGAAGTATGCCCTCTTAAGCCTTCAATGATCTCGATTCCCTTCGACACCGGAGTTCTGAAATGTTCAAGACCGATAGAAAGATCGCACTGGTAGATATAGTAAGGTCTCACTCTCATTCTGACCAGGCCGTGAACAAGATTTTTCATGACATGTACACAGTCATTGACTCCCTTAAGAAGAACGGACTGGTTTCCAAGAGGAATGCCCGCATTGGCCATTTTCTCGCAGGCTTCTCTGGATTCCTTCGTGATTTCAGAAGGATGATTGAAATGGGTATTGAGCCAGATGGGATGATACTTCTTCAGCATGTTGACCAGATCGTCCGTGATTCTCTGCGGCATGACCACAGGTACTCTTGTACCGATTCTGATGATGTCCACATGAGGAATCTCACGAAGCTTCTTTATGATGGCTTCAAGCCTGATGTCGCTCATGAGAAGGGCATCTCCTCCAGAAAGAAGAACGTCTCTCACCTGAGGTGTGTTTCTGATATAGTCTATCGCCGCATCGATTCTTGATGTGGACATGGCATTATCCGTCTGTCCCGCGAATCTTCTTCTTGTACAGTGTCTGCAGTACATGGAGCACTGATCGGTGATGAGAAGAAGAACACGGTCAGGATATCTGTGGGTAAGGCCCGGAACCGGTGAATCCTCGTCCTCATGCAGAGGATCCATGAGATCCGCATCCGCTGTCATGATTTCCATTGCAGATGGGACAGCCTGATGATCGTTCTTGTCCATCAGTGTAAGATAGTATGGCGTAATGGCCATTCTTAGCGATTTCAGGGCTTTTTTCGCCCCCGCTTCTTCTTCTATGGTCAGCGGAAGATAGCTCTTCAGCTCCTCCACCGTCTCGATTCTGTTCTGCACCTGCCACATCCAGCTGTTCCATTTCTCGTCAGGCACATCCGGAAACATCTCTTTTCTGTTCATCTCAGCAAATTTATTCATCTTATCCCCCCGTTAAACATACAGTTCTTCAAATATCTCTCTTAAAAGTTCAGACTCCCTCAGTTCTTCCAGTGTGATCTCCGCATGACCTTTTGTGTATCCGTTACCGATGATCATGGTGACATCCTTGCCGACACCCTCAGCGCCAAGAGCGGCTTTGGTGAAGCTTGTTGCCATGGAGAAGAAGTAGACGATACCTCCGTCTCTTACCGGAAGTATGGTACTCATTTCTGTATTCTGTACATTGACCACATTAATGGCAATGTCGTATTCTTTTCCTCCGTTATGTTCCAGAGCTTTAGTCATGACCTCCACAGGCTTAGTTGCATCAGATACAAATGACTCATGGCAGAAACGGTTCTTCTTGAGCATTTCGAGGGCATCCTCTCTTCTGTCAGAAGCCACTACCCTTCCTGTAGGACCTACTCTTTTCATGGCTTCATAAGCGCACATCATACCTGAT
>DAMDIS010000140.1:0-729 GCA_032100885.1 Proteiniclasticum sp. | reverse complement strand
ATTTTCCGCTTGCACCAAGGATCAGCACGCTGTCTCCCGGTTTCACCATTTTTGCAACCTGAGCCGGTGCTCCAGCAACATCAAGTGCTGCAAGTGCAAGGTTCTCGCTCATATCTTCAGGCAGTTTTGCATAGAGACCCGATTCAAAGAGAATCGCTTTGGCTTTAACCTCCACTCTGTCTATGTCCTCTTTGATATCGAGAATTCTCTCGATTTTAAGTGGGGTTAGGGATAGAGAAACAAGTGTCGCGATCCTGTCCCCAGGTTTAAGATCGGTCTTGCCTTTAAGTGCGTCTCCTATCTCCTCTACAACTCCGATGAGCATCCCGCCCGAGCCTGTGACCGGATTCTGCATCTTTCCCCGCTCTTCCACAATTTCCATGATTCTTTTTCCGATTTTATCATTGTCTTGTGCCGCTTCTTCCTCAATCTGAGCAAAGCTTGCTGAATCGATATTCAAAGCGATGACATCCACAAGAATTTCATTGTCGTATATTTCCATGGAATTATCGATCTTCAAGGCGGCCTGAGGCAGAACGCCCTCTGGCTGTATCACTCTGTGTGTACCGTATTTGCACCCGTTTTTCTTCATGTCTGTTCCCCCATTCCGTCTTTTCTTCTGATGCCGAGAATCTTCCTCGCCTCATCCGGTGTTGCGATTTCTCTACCTAGAAGCTGAGCAAGCTCTACGATCCTTCTGACAAAATCTTCATTGGAATCTGCCAGTTT
>DAMDIS010000139.1:0-6752 GCA_032100885.1 Proteiniclasticum sp. | reverse complement strand
TTTCTTCTCTCTGAAATTGATGGTGCCCCATGGGCGACTCGAACGCCCGACCAATGGTTTCGAAGACCAGTACTCTATCCATCTGAGCTAATGAGGCTTAGTCTGTGATATGAAAAAAACCTGCATCCAGCAGGTTTAATGGAGCGGGTGAAGGGAATCGAACCCTCACGACCAGCTTGGAAGGCTGGAGTTCTACCATTGAACTACACCCGCATAATTGGTGACCCACCGGGGAATCGAACCCCGGACACCATGATTAAAAGTCATGTGCTCTACCGACTGAGCTAGTGGATCATAATAAATGGCTGGGATAGCTGGATTCGAACCAACGATGCCAGAGTCAGAGTCTGGAGCCTTACCACTTGGCGATATCCCATTATTATTGGTGCGTCTTAAGAGATTCGAACTCCTGGCCCACGCCTTAGAAGGGCGTTGCTCTATCCAGCTGAGCTAAAGACGCAGATTCAGCAGTCTGTACTGCATATAAATGGTCGGGGTGACAGGGATTGAACCTGCGACCTCATGCTCCCAAAGCACGCGCGCTCCCAGCTGCGCTACACCCCGTAAGTCATCTGTTTTCGACGACAAAAATAATTCTATACCAAAAACCGGAACCCGTCAATAGCTATCTTAGAACATTTTCCGAGATATTTTTCCAAAAAAGCTAAATGCCTTAATACTCATGCTGAAACCGGCGATAATCTTTTTTTGTCTCGTCCAGGACTGATTACAGACTGAAATGCTGCTTCAATTTCGCGCCAAATCAGAAGAATCGTTGGAAACTAAGGTCAATTATGATTATAACCTAAGGGCACAATTATTAAAAGTGGAAAAATGAAAAATTAGAGAAAATCTCTCTATTTCACTCCCGATTCCGAACCGGTACCTGCAGCTGACATCTTAAGATGAGTCTCTTTTCCACCGATGAATTTTCTTACGCTCTTTTTAAGGATCCCCGAAAACACACCAATGAACTTTCCGATGAAGAAAGCGGAAATGATGGTTCCTATCCCGATGCCCTGAATACGGCCAAGAAAAATAACGGAAAAAGCAAGACTGATGATCACCATGGTGAGATCAAACATCACCTTGACCGTGGAGAACGGTCTGCCAGTCTTGTCGGATATGGCCTTTGTGAGGCCTTCAGCAGGCAGCGGCATAACCCTCGCCTCCACATAGAGAAATATACCCAGTCCGCAAAGTGCAGCACTTGTGAAGGCGATTACGAGCCTTAGAAGAATATGATCCGGCGCAGCAAACGACGACATAAGATAGTTCGACAGATTGACAAAATAGCCAAAGGCAATGGAACAGAGAATCTGAAGGGTGTTTATGATTTTAAATTCTCTTCTTAAAATCATGACCTGTAGTCCGATAAACGCAATAAATACGCCCATGGTCAGATACCCCATCTCGATGTTCACAATGTGACTCAAAACATAGGGCAGAGAATTCACCGGTGATATGCCAAGGTCGGATTTGATGGAAACAGACACCCCCAGTGCCAGTATGAAAAGACCTGCAATATATATCCCGATTTTTTTTAGTGCTGTCATGATTTTTCCCCCAAAATATTCATTCGATTCTAAAGTCTGACGATATCAAAGAAAACCCCATTTTCTCCGATTTCAAGAAAAGCCATACTCTTCTTCTGACCTTCCTTAGGCAGTGCCGCGCTCCCCGGATTGAAAAGATGGACACCGCCCAGTGTTTCTTCCTTTGCCACGTGGGTATGCCCGTAAAGGGCGATATTCGCCCCTTTTCTGACTGCTTCATCCGCAAGGCGGCTTAGTCCTCTTTTGACTCCATGGGCATGTCCATGGACCGCCAGGAGCTTGCAGCCCCCTGTTTCAAAGATAATTTCATGCGGATTGCCAAAGGCGTAGTCACAGTTTCCCGGAACCCGTCTCACTTCCCGGTCAAGTATCGCTTCCATGACATCGGCATCATCTGTGACATCACCAAGATGTATGATGAGATCTGCATGAGAGGATCTGATTTTTTCACAGACCTTCTCTATGGCGTCCATGCTTCTATGGGTATCAGATACGACTGCGATCCTCAATTTTCTTCAGCTCCTTGATCAGATTCATCAGTGCGTTTCCTCTGTGGGAAACACTGTTTTTCTCCTCATTGGTCGCATCGGCAAATGATTTCTCAAGATCATAGGAATAAAACAGAGGATCGTAACCGAATCCGCTGTTTCCTGAGCGTTCATTGAGAATCCTTCCCTTCGCTTCTCCAAAGACCTGGATGTTCAAGTCCTTTCCAAGCAGCACCATGGCGGTGATGAACTTCGCGCCTCTTTTTTCATCAGGCACATCCTTAAGCTCTTTAAGGAGTTTTTCATTGTTCGCCGCATCATTATGGGCTTCTCCTGAATATCGTGCGGAATAGACCCCCGGTGCACCTTCAAGGTGATCCACGGACAGTCCTGAATCATCAGAGAGGACGAGAGTGTTCTGCCTGTCTTCCTCACTAAGATGCAGATAGATTTCTTCAGCTTTTTTATAGGCATTGCCCATAAAGGTATCCTTGTCTTCTTCCACATCGATGTCGATTCCCGCATCATGAAGACTCAGAATCTCATAGTGGAAATCCTTCAGCATTTCTTTGATTTCCATCACTTTGTGGGCATTGTTGCTGGCAATGATCAGTTTTTTCATTAAACGAGCCTCCTCAGGTCTTCTCCCAGAATTTCCTTCACTTCTCTTAGAAGATCTTCATTCCCCTTTGCGCCAAGTGCCATAAGATCCGCCATTTCCTTAGCAGTGAAAGGTCTTTCTTCTCCTGTTCCCTGAAGCTCGATGTATTCTCCCTTATGGTTCATGATGACATTCATATCCACATCTGCAGTGGAATCCTCCAGATAGTTAAGGTCAAGGATTGCTCCTTCTTCCTTTATGCCGACACTGACGGCAGAGACCATCCCGTTTAGGGGATACACTTCAAAAGGTGTTTCTCTGTCTATGGCATTTACGGCATCGACAAGGGCCACAAAAGCCCCTGTGATGGATGCGCAGCGGGTACCGCCGTCTGCCTGCAGGACATCGCAGTCGATCCACACAGTCCGCTCTCCAAGGGCATCCAGGTTCATGATTGAACGAAGAGACCTTCCGATGAGTCTCTGAATCTCAGTGCTTCGGCCATCAAGTCTGAGCCTTGAGATGTCTCGCTGCTTTCTTGTCTGGGTCGAGCTTGGCAGCATGGCATACTCTGCAGTGACCCAGCCCTTACCAGTCCCTTTCAGAAACACAGGAACCTTCTCCTCCACGGTTGCGGTGCAGAGGACTTTCGTGTCCCCCATTTCAATAAGTACGGACCCTTTTGAAAATTTAGTGAATCCTCTTGTTATTTTCAGCTTTCTGATTTCATCGTTTTCTCTTCCATCTATTCTCATAATTCTCTCCTTCTTCTCAGTCATACAGCTTGTAGATCTCATCCCGAAGGGGAGCATCCACATGCACGAGCCTGCCTTCAATATTAAGCAGACTTCCTTCTTCAGTCACCTCTCCGATGACATGGGCTTCCACCTGATGGTCTTTAAGGATCGAAAGGGCTCTGTCTGCATCCCTTACGGTCACGAGCATACTGCCCGATGAAATGAGCCTCAGCGGATCGATTCCAAAATGGTCACACAGCTTTTTCGTGATGTCTCTTATGGGCAGTGCGTCAAAGTCCACCTGGAATCCTTTCCCTGCCGCCTCCTTCACTTCCCAGAGTGCGCCCAGCACTCCGCCTTCAGTGATGTCATGCATGGATGAAGCCAGATTCTTGAGCAGCCTTCCTTCCTTGAGAACAGAAAGTTCATGGGAAAACGCCTTAGCCCTCTCCATCTCCTCTTCATTCAAAACTTCTCGTGCCTTATCCTGAAAATCATTTACCAGAATGGACGTCCCTTCAAGACCAAGAGCCTTAGTGACGATGATCTTGTCATGGACTTTCGCCCCACCTGTCCAGACCACATCATCTCCGGAATCCATGGTTCCTATGGCTGTGACGGACACGATCATCCTGTTCACGGCGTCTGTCACTTCCGTATGTCCGCCGATGATCATCACATCGTTTGCCTTCGCTTCGCGTGAGATCTCTCCCATGACCTTATCGATCTCTTCCAGTGAAGATTCCTTCGGTGCAAGGATGGTGACCATGATGCCCAGAGGCTTAGCACCAGTGGTGGCCACATCGTTGATGTTGATGTGGAAGGCGATATGCCCCACATCTTCTGTCGCTGCGGTCACAGGATCTGTAGAAAGGACCAGTTTTTCGCGGCCAAGACTTATGACTGCACAGTCTTCTCCCACAGCGCCTCCCTTGATCACTTCTTTTCTTATTGCTCCCTGATTCTCCTCAAGAAGCTTTTTTAATATATCCCAGTTCAGTTTCCCTGTTATCATGATTTCTACCTGTATCCTTAAATTAAATCTATTCTCATTTTAGCACAGCTCCATGAAGATACAAACTGTCTCCTAGTTAAAGTCCTCCTTGCACGAAAAGAACAGACGACTAAATCAAAAGAGGAGTTCAGATTTTCTCCAAACTCCACAAGAATGCTATATTTTCCTTTTTGAGCGCTCAGCGGTTTTCCATCCAGGCTCTTTCTTGAAGACCAGGTAGAAATAGAGAAAATGGAAGGCAGGAAGGAGAAACAATAGAAGTGCATACTGCCACGCCATATCAAGCTCCACAAGTCTCTTTCCGGAAAGAATGAAGACCATGGCAAAGCTGATTCCGTTCAATAGGAGAAGAAAGATCATATGCTCCCCAAAGTCCCAGATGGAAACCTGTCCAAAAAGGAATATGAGCATCATTTCAAAAAGCGGAACATATTCCGCCAGAAGAAATACAGACAGGATGACTGCAAAGGGCAGTGTCCACAGGATATAGGTTTTCCGGTCTATCGATTCTTCGCCACTAAGCACCTTAAGTATTTTCATTTTCCGCCTCCAGTTTCTTACAGAATACTACAGTCCGAGCTTCATAATATAATCCTTCTGCCGGTCTTCTCCAATGACAAAAATATGCTCACCCGTTTTTTCAAAACCAAGTTTAGCATAGAAGCTCAAGGCAGCTGAATTCTTCTCCCAGACGCCCAGCCATATATAGTCAAGTCCTGCGCATCTTCCGAGCTCAATGGCTTTTTCCATGAGACTTCTTCCGATTTTCTGTCCTTTATACTGTTTCATCACATAGATTCTCTGCACTTCAAGAGAATTCTCATAGCCTTTCTCCGTATGCGCCTCCTCAAAATTGACTTTCATATAGGCTGCAGGTTCTTCCCGATAATATACGATGTAGAATGTCGAGTGCTCATTGCTCAGCTCATTCCTAAGCTTTTCATGAGAAAAGTTCTCCTCAAGATACACTTTCAGATCCTCTTCCTTATTGTCGTCCCCGAAACTTTCTGTAAAAGTCCTCTCACTGAGGAATTTCAAGACAGGGATATCCTCCAGGGTACATTCTCTGATCATAAGTTCGCTCATCTAATTCCTCCTCCATTGATCACAGGTTTACTTCATCAGCTTTCTCATATTATGAAGCAGTTTCCCTAATTGCTCTCATTCCGATTTCATGAACCTGGACTGTCCGTTCATTATGACAACATTATATCCTGATTTTTTCTAAAACAGCCTGTAAGTTTCGCATTTGATGAAAATATATACTCCGATCAGAATCAGAATATAGGGAAAAGCCGGGTCCGCATATTTTCTGAAAAAACGACTGATGGACTCTATGCCAGTAATATAATATGCCGCACTGCATAGAACGCCCAGCATAATAAAAAATATCACAACCAGAAATATCAGTTCGTAGAGATTCAGACTCGCAAAAAGCGGTATATATACGCCGATATTATCACCGCCGTTAGCAAAGGTCACAAGCATCACAAGCATGATGCCGGACCTTGCGTGGTTCACTTGCGTATCCCTATTCTTACCTGCAGGTAAATCCCTCTCTATACCTTCGAAAGACCTGGTTTCACCTTCCGCTCTTTCTGCTTTCCAGATCATATAGAGATATCTTGCTCCTATAATCATCGGCAGTATACCCATCAGACCTATCCACTCTATAGGAATGACCAGTTTAAATAAGTATCCTATGCTGCTGATTCCCATGAGCAGTATAAGCCCCAGGTATTTTCCGAAGATGACTTCTCTTGCGGAGTATCTTTCATCCATAAAAAAAGTGGTGGTGATGAAAAAATCATCAATATTCGTACTGACAAATGCGGCGATGCCAAGACCCGTTAAATATAGTATCTGTTCCATCTGATCCTTCTCCATTTATAGACATTGATTGGTTTTCGCATTTTTAACCGCATCACGATGACTTAAACTGTAATCTGACACCTGAAGCAGGTGATCACCGCACATATCCGTAGCAGAAACCCGGGATGATCATTCATCCCGGGTACTCTTCTATATTCTTCTGTCCAGTTCCTCTTTAACCAGCTTGTTGATGATGGCAGGGTTTGCTTTCCCCTTGGTCGCCTTCATGGTCTGGCCTACGGCAAAGCCCATGATCTTGGTCTTTCCGTTTCTGTAATCTTCCACGACATTCGGATGCTGATCCAGAACCTTTCTCACTTCATCCAGGATGAAATCTTCATCACTGTTCTGAACAAGACCCTTCTCTTCCACGATGACCTTAGGGTTCTTGCCTTCGGTGAACATGAATTCCAGGACCTTTTTCGCAATGGCTGTGGAAATGGTTTCGTCAGCGATGAGCTTCAGAAGGTCGCTGAGATCCTG
>DAMDIS010000138.1:6104-6755 GCA_032100885.1 Proteiniclasticum sp. | reverse complement strand
CGCAAAGATATAGTCCGACTCCCTTACAGGGATATATTCAGGCGAACCGTTGCCGAGGCCCTGACCGAAAAGTCCGCCGGACGCCATGGCATAGAGACCCTGAACGATCTGATAGCTTTCATTGCTGGCATATTCCCAGGGCTTTCTCCAGATCATGACACGTCTTCTGATATGTGGAAACAGTGCATAGCTTGCAATGGCGCCTACTGAGGCTACCCCGAAGGAAGCCAGAAGATATTTCACCTTTGAGGTAGCTGCAAAAATCATGGCAATAGCGATGAATGAAAAAATCATCGCCGAACCGAGGTCTCTCTGCAGAACCATGAATCCGATGGACAGAAGCACGATGATGCCTGGTTCAATGAGGGATTTGAGATCTGAGAAGTTCTTCAGACTGCTGGCCAGGTAGAACACAAAAAAGATCTTTCCGAATTCGGATGGCTGGAACGAGATGAATCCGAGATCCACCCAGTTCTTCGCACCAAACCGGGTAACACCGATGAAGGTGGCCATGGCCATGAAGATCACTGTACCGGCAAGGTAGAGATACTTGAACTTTGCAAAACGCTTCAGGTCCGGCAGGATGATGACAAGCGCAATATATACGCTGATTCCGATAATGAACCAGAGCACCTGCTTTACTGCGATGCC
>DAMDIS010000138.1:3963-6094 GCA_032100885.1 Proteiniclasticum sp. | reverse complement strand
TGTAGAGTACGGCTATACCGATGACCGGCAGAACCGAGACGAACGTGACCAGGAACTTGTCTCCCCCCGGGAAAAATTTATTGACCACAAAATGGGCATAGGCGATCAGTACGCACATGACCCCCGCCATGATCATGGCGCCGATGTCAAATACCGGCTGAAAAAGTGCGATGTTGAAAAACATACCGAATGTCAGAAGAAATATCGGTGTCAGCATTCTGATTTTTGAATCTTTCATAAGCTCCTCCTAGGAGACATACACTTTAAGGGTGAGGTTTCCCACCTTAATGATGTCTTCTTTCTTCAGATAGGTCTTCATTTCCAGTTTCTCTCCGTTAAGAAGTGTTCCATTTGTCGACTGATTATCTTCGATGACAAACCTTCCATCTTTTGGAAATATCCTGAAGTGATACCCGGAAACATAAGGATCGGTGAGGACGATGGTGTTGTCGTTTTTTCTGCCGAACGTCGTTTCATCCACGATGCTGATGACTCCGCCTTCCTTGAGACTTCTGTTCTCTCCTGATTTCAGAATGGTCAATCTGAGGCTTTTTTCCTTGACCTCTTCCGCAGCGCCCATATCTCTGGACATCAGAAATAATGATCGGATGATGATAAAAAACAGTATGATGACAAAAAAGCCTGTAAAGGCAAGACCAATGAATCTTTCAATATCCATAATTCCCTCCCTGTAATTTCAGATTTATACCATTTTACCTTTAAAAGATTAATTTTATTTGAATACCACCTTAATCTATGATGGAAAGATAGTCGCCATTTCTGAACAAGCAAGCAGTTTCTTACTTCATTCTATCCGATTAATGCATTCTATTAGAGAGAATCGATATATATGCAGTTTCTCCTTATAGAATAACACTCCGCTCAGTCTCCCGTAAGGGGTGGACTAAGCGGAGCAGAAAGTTGTTCTGACTAAACCAGCATTTTCTTCAGATACATTCCTGTGTATGAGGCTTCATTGCCGGCAACTTCCTCAGGTGTACCCATGGCGATGATGCTTCCACCCTTGTCTCCACCTTCAGGCCCTAAATCGATGATATAGTCGGCAGACTTTATGATGTCCAGATTATGTTCAATGACGATGATGGAATTTCCGGCAGAGACGAGTCTCTGCAGAATTTCGTTGAGTCTCTTCACATCATCGGTATGGAGCCCTGTTGTCGGTTCGTCAAGGATATAGAGTGTCTGCCCTGTACTCACCTTCGAAAGCTCAAACGCCAGCTTGATACGCTGGGCTTCTCCACCCGAGAGCTGAGTTGAAGGCTGACCCATCTTGACATAGCCCATGCCGACATCCATGAGGGTAGTGATCTTTCTGTGGATTCTTGGGAGATTCTCGAAGAACTTGTTTGCTTCTTCAACGGTCATATCCAGAATATCCGCGATGCTCTTTCCTTTGTATTTGACTTCCAGTGTCTCACGATTGTATCTCTTTCCCTTGCAGACCTCGCAGGGGACATAGACATCGGAGAGGAACTGCATCTCGATCTTGATGATGCCGTCTCCGGTGCAGGCTTCGCAGCGTCCGCCTTTGACATTGAACGAGAATCTTCCAGGTTTATACCCTCTTGCCTTTGCTTCAGGCGTATTGGCATAGAGTTCTCTGATTCTGTCGAAGACCCCTGTATAGGTTGCAGGATTTGATCTTGGTGTTCTTCCGATAGGGCTCTGGTCGATATCGATGATCTTGTCGATATTTTCGATTCCAGTTACGCTTTCGTGTTTCCCCGGAAGAATTCTTGCCTTGTTGACCTTACGGTGAACCGCCTTGTAGAGGATCTCATTGACCAGAGTGGATTTACCCGAACCGGATACTCCGGTTACTGCCACGAGCTCTCTCAGCGGGAAGTCCACAGTGAGGTCCTTCAGATTGTTTTCTCTTGCCCCTTTCACCGTGATTTTGGATCCGTCGCCCTTCCTTCTGGTTTCAGGCACTTCGATCTTCATTTCTCCTGTGAGATACTTGGCTGTGATGCTTTTCTTCGACTTCATGACCTGCTTTACAGTCCCTTTGGCCACAACTTCTCCCCCGTGCTCTCCCGCACCTGGGCCGATATCCACCACATAGTCTGCGCTCCTTATGGTGTCCTCGTCATGTTCCACGACGATGAGG
>DAMDIS010000138.1:3308-3953 GCA_032100885.1 Proteiniclasticum sp. | reverse complement strand
CGTTGTCTCTCAGTTTTTTCAGCGTTTCAATGAGCTTGTCGTTGTCTCTCTGATGAAGCCCTATGGAAGGCTCATCCAGGATGTAGAGAACACCCATGAGAGATGATCCGATCTGTGTAGCTAGTCTTATTCTCTGGGCTTCTCCACCAGAGAGCGTGCCGGAATTTCGAGCAAGATCAAGATAATCTAGGCCGACATTGACAAGGAAGCTCAGTCTCGCCTGCACTTCTCTTATGATCTGCTCGCCGATGGTGATTTCTCTCTGAGATGGCTTATAGGCTTCGATGAATGTCAGTGCATCGGAGATGCTCATCTTTGTAAACTCATAGATGTTCTTTCCCGCAATAGTGACAGAAAGCACTTCAGGCTTTAGTCTTGCACCGTTACAGGTCGGACAGGGATTGCTGCTCATGAACTGCTCGATTTCACCTTTGATGTAGTCGGAGCTGCTCTCCATGTATCTTCTCTTCAGATTGTTGATTTCGCCTTCATAGGCGTAGTTGTATTCTCCACGGGAATAGTTTTTCGTATAGAATACCTTCAGTTTCACGCCCCGGGTTCCGTAAAGAAGGATATTGAGAATATCCTCAGGAAGATCGTTTATGGGTGTTTTGAGGTCGAATTTATACTTCTTGGACAGCGCCT
>DAMDIS010000138.1:1553-3298 GCA_032100885.1 Proteiniclasticum sp. | reverse complement strand
AATCCTCCTTCAGCCTGCCATCGCCCCATGATGCAAAGGCACCTTCAAGAACACTCTTGTTTCTGTCCGGTATGACCAGGTCTTCATCAATTTCAAGAAGCGTACCAAGGCCATCACAGTGTTCACATTTTCCATAGGGCGCATTGAATGAGAAGAGCCTTGGTTCAAGCTCCTCAATCCCGATGTTGTGCTCAGGACAGGCAAACTTTTCGGAGAAGATCATGTCCTCCCCGTCGATGATGCTGACAATAACGGTACCTTCGCCAAGCTTCAGCGCCTGCTCCAGAGATTCGGACAGTCTTCCCTTAATGTCTTCACGGATGACCAGTCTGTCGATGACCGCTTCAACGTCATGCTTAAGGGTCTTTTTGAGGTTCACTTCCTCCTCGGAAATGTCCACAATTGTCCCGTCGATTCTTGCTCTCACATATCCTGCTTTCTTGATGGTCTCGAAGACCTTTTCGTGTTCACCCTTTTTGCCGCGGATCATTGGCGCAAGTATCTGCACCCTTGTCTTCTCAGGCAGTTCAAGTATCTTATCCACCATCTGGTCTACACTCTGGGAAGAGATCTCCTTTCCGCATATGGGACAGTGCGGTACACCCACTCTTGCATAAAGCAGTCTCAGATAATCGTAGATTTCTGTGACGGTACCCACTGTTGATCTCGGATTTTTCGACGTGGTCTTCTGGTCGATGGCAATGGACGGACTGAGGCCTTCTATGGATTCCACATCCGGCTTGTCCATCTGTCCCAGAAACTGCCTCGCATAGGAGGACAGAGACTCCACATATCTTCTCTGGCCTTCCGCATAAAGGGTGTCAAAAGCGAGAGAGGATTTCCCTGATCCTGATAACCCTGTGAGCACCACAAACTTGTCCCGTGGAATCTCCAGACTGATATTTTTCAAATTATTGACTTTTGCACCTTTGATTACTATATTCTTCATTTTCTCTCCTGTCTCTTGATCCTTTTTTAACCCTTGCTGTTTCTGATGAGCTCTTTCTTCAGTTTTGCGATTTCATCACGAATGAATGCCGCTTTCTCAAATTCCAGTTCCTTGGATGCTTTATACATATCCATTTCAAGTTTTTTGATGGTCTTTTCAAGATTGTCCTTATTGTATTTGACTGCGTCTTCCAGCGATTCAAATTCTGTGATCTCATCTGCAATCTGGGTGATTTCCAGAACGCTTCTGATATCCTTCTTGATGGTGGTTGGCGTGATGTTGTGTCTGATGTTGTACTCCGCCTGAATCTTCCTTCTACGCTCAGTTTCCGCCATGGCTTTCTCCATGGATTTTGTGATCCTGTCCGCATAGAGAATGACTTTACTCTCACTGTTTCTTGCGGCACGGCCGATGGTCTGAATAAGCGATGTTTCAGATCTCAGGAACCCTTCCTTATCCGCATCGAGTATCGCAACCATGGCCACTTCCGGTATATCCAGACCTTCTCTTAAAAGGTTGATGCCCACAAGGACATCAACTTCTCCAAGTCTGAGGTCTCTGATGATCCTCATTCTCTCCATGGTATCGATATCCGAGTGCATATAGGTGACTTTCACTCTAAGCTCTTTGAAGTACTTTGTGAGATCCTCGGCCATACGCTTAGTCAGCGTCGTGATGAGCACTCTGAATCCTTTTTCCACAGTCCTGTTGATCTCGCCATACAGATCATCGATCTGTCCGGCAACCGGTTTTATGATGACCACAGGATCCATAAGACCTGTAGGTCTTATGATCT
>DAMDIS010000138.1:0-1543 GCA_032100885.1 Proteiniclasticum sp. | reverse complement strand
TTTCTCATAAGCAGACGGTGTAGCAGATACGAAGAGCACCTGCTTGACCTTCTCCTCAAACTCCTGGAACTTCAGCGGTCTGTTGTCAAATGCCGAGGGCAGCCGGAATCCGTATTCCACAAGATTCTCCTTACGCGAGCGGTCTCCTGCATACATGGCTCTAAGCTGAGGGAGGGTCACGTGACTTTCATCGATGAACATCAGGAAGTCATCCGGGAAATAGTCGATGAGCGTCTTTGGAGGTGTATTTGGGGGTCTGCCGTCAAGAATTCTTGAATAGTTCTCAATTCCGGAGCAGTAACCCATCTCCAGCATCATCTCGATATCGAAGTTCGTTCTCTGTCTGAGTCTCTGGGCTTCCAGAAGCTTGTCCTGGCTGTTCAGCACCTTTATGCGGTCCTCCAGCTCCTCTTCGATGACCTTGATGGCTCTCTGGAGATTGTCATAGGAGGTGGCAAAGTGAGACGCAGGAAAGAATATCGTATGGGAAAGTTCATGGAGAATTTCACCTGTCAGTACATCGAATTCCCGGATTCTGTCGATCTCGTCCCCGAAGAATTCCACTCGGATTCCCTTTGCCGTTTCATTGGCAGGAATGACATCGATGATGTCTCCGCGGACTCTGAAGGTACCTCTGGCAAAATCGATGTCGTTACGCTCGTACTGGATTTCAACGAGTCTTCTTATGACATCGTCTCTGTCTTTCTGCATACCGGGTCTCAGGGATATGGAAAGGTTCCTGTATTCATCAGGATTACCCAGTCCGTAGATGCACGAGACAGAAGCCACGATGATGACATCACGGCGTTCAAATAAAGCTGCGGTAGCGGAGTGCCTCAGCTTGTCTATTTCATCATTTATCGATGAGTCTTTTTCTATATAAGTATCCGTCTGCGCTACATAGGCTTCCGGCTGATAGTAGTCGTAATAGGAAACAAAGTATTCTACAGCGCTATCAGGGAAGAACTCTCTAAACTCCGAGCACAGCTGCGCGGCCAGAGTTTTGTTGTGCGCAAGGACCAAAGTCGGTCTCTGGGTTCTTTCGATGATGTTTGCCATGGTAAAGGTCTTACCCGATCCGGTGACGCCCAGGAGCGTCTGTCCAGAGTTGCCGCTGTTTATGGAATCCACCAGTTTGTCGATGGCATCCGGCTGATCTCCAGTAGGTTTGAACCTGGATTCGATCTTGAAGGTTCCTTCCATTTCACTCACCTCTTCTTTTTTGTTACCTATCTATTATAACGCTTAACCATTAATAAGTACATATGTTCATTTATTGTTAATACACCTTTAACGTCTATGCTTTGTCCTTCGACGGCAGTACGATTTCCCCTGCAGGAGGAACGATGATGATGCCTGTACTCATTCCGGGTCTGATCCGGAAGACAATGTCTTTCTCTTCGTCATTCTCGTCCAGTACGATGAGACTGACGCCCCTCTCGTAATGGAGCGTGCCCATGAATGCCAGGAGCGATCTGTAGGTAGGTTTTTCTCTTCCGTCAAGAGACAGAATCCTGTTACCTGAGCGAAGGCCTGACTGAAA
>DAMDIS010000137.1:4427-6778 GCA_032100885.1 Proteiniclasticum sp. | reverse complement strand
AAATCAGCCGATGCGTCTGAAGACATACTGATCTATGCGAGAACCATGGCATTTGTCGTTCTTGCTGTATCACAGCTCTTCTACTCGCTGACCATGCGAAGTGAAACCAAATCCATTTTCCAGGTCGGATTCTTCAAAAACAGGTATCTCCTGCTGTCCATAGTTGCTGGAGTCGTTCTCCAGTTTGTACTGATCTCCACTCCGTTCCTGGCTGATGCATTTAAAGTTCATGCATTGCCTCTGAATGACTGGCTGATCGTATTCGGACTTTCCCTGCTGCCGCTCATCGTAAACGAGGTCATCAAGATCTTCATGAGGGCATATCGCAAGAAAAACAATCAGCCTCTATAATAAAAATGACCCTGAAGCGACAGCTTCAGGGTTTCTACTTCTGATGGTCCAATTCCTGTCAGGAATTCAGAGCCATATTCTAAAAAAAAAAGAGATATATTATCCAACAGCATACACAACTTTACCAGGGTATGTTAATATATTTAGTGCAACAATTTTCAAAATGAAATCATAATACTAATTAAAGGAGCAGTTATGGAACAGATCAAGAAACTGATCGGCCTCAGAAAAGAAGCAGTATTGCTGGATTCATGGCTATATATTCTTAAATCGATGCTGGCTATCGGTACCGGATATTTTTTCGGCAGGATGTTTGATGTAACAAGGCTTGATATGATCTCCGTCCTTCTGGGGGTAATGTATAACCTTGAAGCGACCAATATCTCGGCTGTCAAAGGTGGAATAAACCAGCTTCTCGCCTCTTTCCTCGGTGCAGTCACAACAGGCACTCTGGTTTATCTTATGGGTGTCAATGTATTCACCATCATGCTGGGGATGGGGCTTACCCTCTTCATCGCACTCAAGATAGACTACCGGGCTGTATCACCTGTGGCCATATTTACAAGCATATATATGACCCAGTTTATTCAGAGTGACGCTTTGGGCAATCCGAGTATTCTCCTGACCATCAGGCTGAGAATGCTTGCTTTAGGGCTGGGTGTACTGATTGCGATTATTTTCAACTTTATTTTCTCTTTTCTGTATTACAGAAAAATCACGCGAAAAAGACTGGAATTCATCAGGCTTAAACTTAACCACATCATGAGTCTCACTCTGGACTATCTTACAGATGGAGACATGACCAGCGGAATGAACTATAATGAACCTTTTTCACATATCTTTGCAGATATCGAAGGCGTCGTTGGAAGTATCAATGCACTCAAAAAAGATCCCCTTATTCCTCTGAATGTGCTGGAAAAGAAAAATCTTGCAGATACCGAAGAAATCGTAAAGCGCCTTAAAGTCATTGCTCATCTTGCTTACGACAGCTGCTACACGAAAGACACCTATAAGACCCAGCTAAGAGGAAACGAAGTCAGTGCATTTTCAGTTTTCGCCGACAAGTTTAATGCCCTCAGTTTTCTGCAGTCCGATGATGAGTGTATCAACTATATGGTTCATAAATCTGTGGATATTGAAAATATAGAAACTGGAGCAAAGAGAATATTCGAAAATATGGATCTGATCTATACAGAATTCAATACCATACTTGATTACCTAAAAAGAATGCAGTAACAAATGCAAATATAAAGCAAAAAAAGAAAGCATGACATTCAATGATGTCTTGCTTTCTTTTTTGCGGTTAAAGTGATTCTTCAAGCAGAACCACAAGTTCTTCCATATAATTCTTTTCAAGCTCTGTAAATCTCGCCAGCGAAGGGCTGTCAATGTCAAGTACACCGAAGATTTCACCGTTTCTGTAGATGGGTACGACAAGCTCCGAGCGTGATGCCGAATCGCAGGCGATGTGATTGTCAAGTGACAGGACATCATCCACAAGCTGTGTTCTTCCTTCCTTGACCGAGGTTCCGCATACGCCGGATCCTATTTCGATTCTGTTGCACGCAGGTTTGCCCTGGAATGGTCCAAGAATCAGTTCTCCGTTTCTCATGAGATAGAATCCCACCCAGTTGATGTCGTCCATGTACATATTGATTACTGCGCTGATGTTTGCCAGATTTGCCAGCGTATCTGTTTCGTTTTTCAGCTGAGCTTTAGTGAACAGGATGGCGCTTTTCAGTCTTTTTTCCCTGCTCATCCCCTTTGGATCCTGTGTTTCGATCATATTTATCTCTACTCCTTTTCTGCAGCTTTTCTACTTCAGGTAGGTTCCTTTTTCATCCTGTCTGATCAGACCTTTTTTCATCAGGTTTCCTAAAGCGATCTTGAAGTAGTTCTTGCTGGTGTTCCATTTCTTCTTGATTTCATCAGGAGTGGATTTGTCGTTATAGGGCATGAAACCGTCATTCTCCTTGAGATAGCCAAGTATGGTATCTGAC
>DAMDIS010000137.1:1670-4417 GCA_032100885.1 Proteiniclasticum sp. | reverse complement strand
TTTTCTTCAATCATTTTCTTTCTTGGTGTAAAGCTGATTCTGCCGTCTTCCATGATCTTCTTGATGGTTCCTGTTACTCTGTCCCCGGGTTCGATGTCTGTGAAATACTCATTTCTCAGAATGATGGCCAGATACTTCTCCTCTATGGCGACTTCCAGAGTGCCGTTTGTCTGCTTGTCATAAACGATTCCTGTAACGATGTCGCCGGGCTTGTACTGATCTTCTTCAGGAACATCGAGATATCTTCCGACTTCTGTCGAAGCTGCAAGTCTGCCGGTCTTGTCCTCATAGACGAAAACAAGATATTCTTTTTCGGGTATCATCTTGAATTTCATTTCCTTGTTTGGGACAAGGATGTCTCTTTCCAGACCGAAATCCAGGAATGCACCAAAATCTGTAACCTGGGAAACTTTAAGCACCGCCAGATGGTCAACCGTGACCTTGGGCTTTTTCATTGTGGCGATGAGTCTGTCTTTTGAATCTCTATAGATGAACACATTGACCTCATCCCCTACCGCCGGTTTGTCCCCTACGATATTCCCTGTTGGAAGAAGGATATCATCTGAGGTGTTTCCTGTCTCCTTGTCGAGGTATAGTCCGAAAGCCGCTTCGCGCTTGACCTTCAATATGTTGTAATCTCCGAATCTAATCATTTCGTTCTCCTTTATGCATCATCGCATATTCATAATAGTGTTCTGCTGAGTTTCTGATCTTCTGGATTTCCTCTTCGGTCAGTTTTCTTGCGAATTTTGCAGGTCTTCCGATCCAAAGTTCTCCGTCTGGAATCACTTTTCCTTCTGTAACCAGACTGCCGGCACCGATAATTGTATTTTCTCCAATCACAGAGTGATTAAGGAGGATGCTCCCCATACCGATGATTGAACTTCCTTTTATGGTTGTTCCATGAATGATGCAGCCGTGTCCGATGGTGACATCATTGCCGATGACCATTTCAAGGCCGCTGTCTGAATGAAGTACCGAGTTGTCCTGGATATTTGTTCTTCTGCCGATTCTGATCGGTGCCACATCACCCCGGATTACCGTACCGTACCAGACTGAGGATTCGCCGTCCACCTCGATGTCTCCCATGAGCAGTGCATTTTCTGCAATAAAACAATTTTCGTCTGTTTTTGGCTTCAGGCCATTCAATTCTTTAATCATCATACCTCATTTCCTTCAAATATTGTTATTCTGATCTGATATAAATTTTCAAATCATAACTTTATCATTATTTCTTTAAATCATATTATGCTAACACATTCAACGACAGTAGGATTTCGCAACTTTCATTTGTTAAAAAACTATATATTGTGGTTTTCGCTATTGATTATCACAACATATAGTATTATACTTAATCCATCGCAATTTATTCAGGAGGTTAGCAATGAAGGATATTAAAGACTTGTTTAAACGTTATTATACTAAAGAGCTGGACAATAATAAAGACAAAACTGTTTATGACTTATTTGACTGGAGCAGGAGGGACGTTCTTTTAAAGAACCATAAGAACGGAAAGATCATTGTCGAAATGAAAGATCTGGAATTCCCTACACATTATTCTCAGAATGCAGTGGACATCATCGCTTCCAAGTATTTCAGAAAAGCAGGCGTCAATAACGAACAGGGATATGAGAGCTCCATGAAAATGGTCGCGCATAGAATGGTGAGTTTCTGGATGGAATCTCTGGCTGATGAGGGAATCATCACCACTCAGGATCAGAAAGACATCTTCTATGACGAGATGGTTTATGGTCTTCTGAATCAGATGTATGCGCCAAACTCTCCACAGTGGTTCAACACCGGACTTAAGCAGTCTTATGGAATCGAAGGCGGACAGAATGACCTCTTCTATTTCGATCCTGTAGAAAGAAAAGTTGTAAAGTCTGTAGATACTTACACAAGAACTCAGGCATCGGCATGCTTCATCCTGTCAGTTGAAGACAAGCTTCTTGGAGATCATTCGATTTCCGAGCAGTATGTGACAGAAACGAAGCTTTTCAAGGGCGGTTCAGGAACAGGAACAAACTTCTCAAGTATCAGAGCGGTTGGCGAAAAACTGACTGGCGGTGGGGTTTCATCAGGACTGATGAGCTTCCTCAAAGGTCTGGACAGAAATGCCGGCGCCATCAAGTCTGGCGGAACAACAAGAAGAGCGGCCAAAATGGTCTGTCTTGATATCGACCATCCTGAAATAGAGCAGTTTATCCTCTGGAAAGCCAAAGAAGAAGATAAAGTACGTGCCCTGGCCAAGATGGGCTATGATGCCGACATTGACGGTGAAGCATATGAAACAGTATCCGGTCAGAATTCAAACAACTCACTCAGAATATCCGATGAGTTCATGAGAAAAGTGAAGAACATCGAAAACGATCCTGAAGCGACCATCACCCTTAAAGGAAGAGTGGATGATTCAGTAAACAGAGAAATCAAGGTCTCTACCCTCTGGGAAGAGTTCAATGATGCTGCATGTAAATCAGCAGATCCCGCACCCCAGTTCACCGATACTTTCAACGCATGGCACACCTGTCCTGCCGGAGAAGACGGAGATCTGTGGGCAAAGCATAACCGTCTGAATTCAACCAATCCATGCGGAGAATATGCGTTCCTTGATGATACAAGCTGTAACCTTGCTTCCCTGAATATCTACAGGTTCTACGATGTCGAGAAGAATCTTCTTGATGTCAAGGGACTGAAGCATATGATCGGTCTGAATCAGCTTCTTCTTGAAGCTTCCATCCATTGGGGCC
>DAMDIS010000137.1:0-1633 GCA_032100885.1 Proteiniclasticum sp. | reverse complement strand
ATATGTTCAGAACAACAGGACTCGGAATCGCAAACAGCGCTTCCCTTCTGATGGCACTGGGTATTCCATATGACTCAGATGAAGCCAGAACCCTTTCAGCAGCACTCATGGGCCTCATCACAGGCGAAAGCTACAGAGTTTCCGCACTGATGTCCAAAGCTGTCGGAGCATTTGAAAAGTATGAGCTGAACAAACCATACATGAACAGAGTCATCAGAAATCATGCAAGAGTTGCCGGTGCTCTGGACACTGAACTGGAAGAACTGCACTATGAGCCAATGAGAGTAAACCATGGTCTTCTTCTTGAACTTGGACAGAAAGAACTTTCAGAAACACTGAAGTCTGCATGGACCGACGCAGTGGATCTTGGTGAAACAAGCGGTTACAGAAATGCACAGGTCAGCGTCATCGCACCGACAGGTACGATCTCATTTGCAATGGACTGTGCGGCAACTTCCATTGAGCCTTTCTTCTCCCATATCACCTACAAGAAGCTTGTGGGCGGCGGATTTATGACCATAGCCAATCCGATCGTGGAAGTGGCACTGAAGAATCTGGGCTATTCAAGAGAAGAAGTCAGAGACATCATGGCGTACATCGGCAAGGAAGAGAATGGAATGGTCCTTGACGGTAAAATCGAAGGCGCACCACATCTTAAGGAAGAGCATTATCCGATCTTCGATACAGCCAATGTATGCGGAACCGGAAAGCGCTTTATCCAGCACTATGGCCATGTGCTTATGGTTGCTGCACTGACACCGCTGGTTTCAGGTGCAATCTCAAAGACTGTAAACCTCCCAAAGGATGCTACAGTTGAAGACTTCAAGGAAGTCCATATCCGTTCATGGGAAACCGGTGTAAAGGGAATCTCTCTCTACAGAGACGGATCAAAATTTGCACAGCCGCTCAATACGAAGATTGACTATAAGGACGAAAACCTGGAACTGGACAACCTGACTTATGATGCCCTTCTGGAATTTGCAAAAGAAGCAAAGAAAGATCTTCCTAAGGTCAGCACAGGCGCAAACAGAAGAGAAAAGATGACAGGTATCCGCGCAGGTCACACTCATCCTGCACAGATCGATGATGTCAAAGTCTACATCACTGTAAACAGAAACGTCAGAGGTGAAATCTCCGAGATCTATATGACAACTGATCGTGAAGGAACACTCATCACAGGTCTTCTGAACTCACTGTCAAAGACCATATCGGTTATGCTTCAGTATCATATCCCGCCAAAGGACATTTCCAAGATGCTGAGAGGCCAGAAGTATGAGCCATACGGATTTGTGTCCAAGCACCCATACATCAAGAATGTCAGCTCCATTTCGGACCTGATCTCAAAGGTCATCGATATCGAGCTTGGGGACTACTCAAGAGTACAGATCAAACCTGAAGAAAATGATGTTCTGACCCGTTCCCGTTCAAGATTCGTCAACAACTATTTTGAACCGGAAAACATCAAGCAGCTCTCCATGGTCGTTGATGAGTCCGATGTGAAAGAAATCATAAAGGATGCCGAAAAGAACGGCGAGAAAATCTACGACTCAGTATGTCCTACCTGCCAGAGCACAAGAATGGTTAAAAACGGAACATGCAAGGTCTGTCTTGACTGTGGTACAACAACAGGATG
>DAMDIS010000136.1:2327-6787 GCA_032100885.1 Proteiniclasticum sp. | reverse complement strand
AATTCTTCACTGATCTCATAGGCTTTATGCATGAAGACACGGCATTCTTCAGAATCTGAAGGCTCGAGCATAGGAACTTTTGCATGAGGGGCATAGTAGCGGTTGTCCTGCTCGTTCTGTGAGGAGTGCATGCCCGGATCATCGGCATTGATGATGACGAGTCCTCCGTTCACACCGATATAGGCCATGGTGAAGAAAGGATCTGCTGCAACGTTAAGGCCCACGTGCTTCATGGTGGTCAGGGCTCGTGCACCCATGATGGATGCGCCTGATGCCGCTTCCATTCCTACCTTTTCGTTCGGCGCCCATTCGGAGTAGACTTCCTTGTATTTTGCAAGGTTTTCAAGGATTTCCGTTGAGGGTGTACCCGGGTAAGCTGATGCGAAATGCACACCCGCTTCATAAGCTCCTCTGGCAAGAGCTTCGTTTCCTGTCATTAGTGATCTCATTGATTTTCCTCCTTGGATATGGTCATGAGTACGGCTAAGGCTATGCTGTTCAGCTTCGCTTCACTTGAATCTGAACGGGATGTGAGGATCACCGGACATTTTGCGCCAAGTATGACGCCTGCGCTGTCCGCTCCTGCCATGTAGGTGAAGGACTTCCCTAGGAAGTTTCCGGCTTCAAGAGACGGAACAAGAAGAACATCTGCCTCTCCTGGCACTTCTCCCTTGACGCCCTTATGTTTTGCGGATTCATGGGAGATGGCGATGTCGAAGGATAAAGGTCCTTCAACGACGATTCCCTCTTCTTCCTTGAAGATTCTGGAGAGCTCGTCTGCATCCACACTGCTTTCAAGGTTCGGATTGACCTTCTCAACGGCGGAGAGTGCAGCGACCTTCATGGGTCTGAGCTCAAGGATATCCCCCAGAACCTTTGCGTTTCTTATGATGTTTTCCTTATCCTTCAAAGTCGGTTTCATGACCATTCCGCCGTCCGTGAGAAGAATGAGCTTGTGGTAGTTCTTCAGCTCATAGACCATGACATGGGAAAGAAGTTCATTCTTTCTTAAGGCCAGATCCTTGCTCAGCACTGCCTTAAGAAGCACCTTCGTATCCACAAGTCCCTTCATGATGATCTCCGCTCTTCCTTCTGAAACTGCCCTGGCAGCTTCGTAGGACGCTTCTTCAGCCGATTTTGCATGAACAATTTCAGCATTCCGGAAAACAAGGTTGTTGTTTTCCATGGTTTCTCTGATTTTCAGCGCATCTCCGAAAAGCAGAAAAGTGGCCATGCCATGTCTTTCCGCTTCCGATAAAGAGATCAGGACATCCTTATCTTCTGCAGAGGCAACAGCTATACACTTTTTCTGATTATTTGCCTGTAGTATGACTTCCTTTAAACTGGTAATCAAAATCGTTTCCCCCTCCTGATTTTTGATAACGTATACACCGGACTTCAAAAAGAAGATGAAACCCGGTGGGTTCATCTTCTTTCAGTATAAAATATCCTTTACACATTAGCAATTGTATGAGAATAACTATATAAAATCAGTGAAAGGTAAAGGTTCTGATCGAGCAGGTTGGCAACGCCGCGAACTGATTGTCACCATATTGCTAATCAAGCCTTATTCTTGTCAATTCTTTATCAGGCTATTTTTCTGTCCTGATGCATCTTCCCAGAGAATTCTTTATTGCTTCAAGATCCTGACATCCGGTAAGGAGCATGGCACCCTTAAGCTCGGAGTAGATTTTTCTTGCATAAAGCTCCACCGCCTCTTCTTTTCCGCCGATGGCGTACTGCGCAAAAGGTCTTCCGATGAGGACCGCATCTGCCCCCAGTGCAAGCATCTTGAAGACATCAACGCCGCTTCTGACGCCGCCGTCCACAAGCAC
Source organism: Proteiniclasticum sp. (assembly GCA_032100885.1). Lineage (GTDB taxonomy): Bacteria > Bacillota > Clostridia > Clostridiales > Clostridiaceae > Proteiniclasticum. Next base: position 4,952 of record DAMDIS010000136.1, on the reverse strand, counting down.
CGTGCATCTGCCTGAGACGGCGGCGGAGATATCCTTAAGAACGGAAACCGTTGAAGGGGTATGATCCAGCACCCTTCCTCCGTGGTTTGAGACCACGATGGCATCAGCACCTGCAAGAACAGCAAGTTCTGCCTCTTCCACCGTCATGATGCCTTTGATGATGAACGGGATTTTTACGTGATCCCTGATCATCTTCAGCTCGGAAAGTGATTTCGGATCCACTCTCTGCCCATGCATCTTCAGGGTATCAAGGCCTGCTGAATCGATGTCCACGCCGATGGCCAGAGGATTTGATGTCATGGCCATATCGATACGTGAAAGGAGCTCTTCATTGTTCCAGGGCTTGATGAAAGGAATTCCGGACACCCCTTCTTCCTTCAGAACCTTAAGGTTGTCTTCTATGAAGGATTTGAATGCCGAATCTCCCACCATGGGAATGATTCCTGCATTTTTTGATCCCTTTACGACGGCCCGGATATAGTCTTCCTCGCTGACCTTGCCGCCCATGTTGATGTTGACGCCTGTCACAGGAGCAGGCATCACCGGCATGGACAGCTCCTGTCCGAAAAGAGTGAACCTGAGATCGGGTTCTCTCACATCGTGGATGGTTCTCATGTTGAGCCTGATCTTCTTAAGATCGCTGTAGTTGTTCATGAAACTTGAACCTGTGCCTTTTCCGCCGCTACCGGGGACTTCGCCTCTGCAGGCAACACCGTTGCATTCAGGGCACATTCTGCACTTTGGCATCATCAGCTCTCTGGCTGTTTTCGCCGCTTCATTTAACGTCATTTTATAATCCTCCAATTTCACTTTCTGTAAATACCTCTATGCCGTTTGCCAGAAGAAGAGCACAGGTCACCCCGTGACCTTCTATGAGCGTCTTTGTATGACTGCCGTCATAGATCATACCTTTGCCGCAGGACGGGCTTCTCGCTTTCAGAACAGCTTTTGTGATGCCGTTTTTCAGGCAGTAGTCAAGGGTGATTCTTGCCCCTTCCTCATAGTTCTTCGTCACATCCTTACCACTTACGGTCAGGATGAATCCCCCCTTTATCTCCGCAGGATCTCTCGGTACGGAGAGTCCGCCAAGGACTTCGGGACACATGGGGATGAGCTCGTATTTCTCCTTAAGGCGCTGAACCTCCGGAAGATCATATCCGCCTCCGTCATATCTCACCTTCTCGCCGAGAAGGCAGGCGGAGACCAGTATTTTTTCTTTCATACGCTTTTATCTCAGGGTAATGATGGTGACCCCTTTTCCTCCTTCACCATATTCACCAAGACGGTATTTCTTGACGTGAGGATGGTGCCTGAACATATCCCACAGATGTTCCTTCAGAACACCGGTGCCCATACCATGGATGATGGTGACTTCAAGAAGCCCTGCCATGGCTGCCTCATCAAGGTACATATCCACCGTATGCTCGGCTTCCAGTGCGTCGCTTCCGCGGACATCACAGCTCATGGATACGCTCTTGAGGTTCAGCTTCGCTTCACGCTTTTCAAATTTCTTCTGCTTTTTGTCTTCCTTGAGCTCCACCAGGTCTCTTTTGTTGACACTCAGTTTCATGATTCCGGCCTGGACCATGAGATCCCCTTTGGAATCAGGCAGTGTCAGTATGGAGACTTTCTGATTGAGGGTGGAGAGGAGGACTTCCTGACCTTCAGTAAACTGGATGATTCTGTTCCCTTCAACCCGTTCAAAGAGCTCTTTGCTCTCTCCGGATTCCATATCCTTTTTGAGGCTGTCCCTTATATCCTGGAGACTTCTTCTGCTGTCCTTCAGCTCAACACTTGACTCAAGATCCCTCAGCTGCTTGAGGATTTCGTCCGCCTTGGTCTTGGCTTCTTCGAGATACTTCTTCCCTTCCGCCTTGGCGTCTCTCATGGCTTTTTCTCTGATATTGTCGATCCGCTCAAGCTTCTTATTTAATTCCTCTTCCTTGCGGACCAGGTCGCGCTTGATGTTTTCTGCGTCTCTTGCATCTTTTGAGGCGTCTCTTCTGGATTTTTCGAGACTTTCGATAAGCTCTTCAAATTTGAGGGCTTCCGTGTCGATGAATGCCCTTGAACGGTCGATGATGTCATCGGACAGTCCAAGTCTTTTTGAGATGAGAAACGCATTGGATTTACCGGGAACGCCGATGAGCAGCCGGTAGGTCGGTCTTAGGGTCTCCACATTGAACTCCACGGAAGCATTGACGGTATTGTCGGATTTCAGCGCATAGGCCTTAAGCTCGCTGTAATGGGTGGTGGCGAGAATTCTTATCCTTCTTTCCTTCATCGTCTCAAGAATCGCCATGGCAAGTGCCGCGCCTTCTGTAGGGTCGGTGCCCGCTCCGAGTTCGTCAAAAAGGACCAGTGACTTGTCATTGGCCTCATTCAGGATGCCGACGATATTCGTCATATGGGAGGAGAAGGTGGACAGGCTCTGCTCGATGCTCTGCTCGTCTCCGATGTCTGCGTAGATGTCATGGAAAAAGCCGATGCTTGATCCGTCCGAAACAGGAATCAGGATACCGGACATGGCCATGATATGGAGAAGACCCACTGTCTTCAGCGTTACGGTCTTACCGCCGGTGTTTGGTCCGGTGATGACGATGGTCGTGATCCCTTCATCCATGT
>DAMDIS010000136.1:1459-2257 GCA_032100885.1 Proteiniclasticum sp. | reverse complement strand
GAGTGCCGCCTATCTGGCTGGAGTACTTCGCTTTGGCGAAAATCACATCCAGCTCGTAGATGATGGAAGCATTTCTTTTCACTGCCTCATGATCCGCTTCAACCTTGCGGGAAAGTTCCATGAGGATTCTTTCAATTTCCGCTTTTTCCTTCAGCATGAGTTCCTTGATCTCATTGTTGATGTTCACAAGGCTCATGGGCTCAATAAAAAGTGTGGCTCCTGAGGCGCTCTGGTCATGCACAAGGCCTTTGACCTGTCCTTTATGCTCTGCCTTGACCGGGATGACATAACGGTCTCCACGGACGGTATAGATGCTGTCCTGAAGGTACTTCTCGTTTTCTCTGACCAGGGACTGTATTTTGTCCTTTACGCTTCCGGTTTTCTCCTTCAGGGCTTTTCTGATCTTAAGAAGAGCCTGGCTTGCGTGGTCGGAGAGTTCGTTATCGCCGACAATGGCATTGTAGATGGCGCTTTCAAGATTCCGCAGCGGCGTGACGCCGAACGTGATCTCTCTTAGGTGATGGTGTTCTTCATCTTTGCCCACATAGTCTTTGAATAGCCTTGCGCTTTTCATGACGTTTGCGATTTTCAGAAGATTGTCCGCACTGACGGTTCCGCCTTTTCCGATGAAGCCTATGGGTCCACGAACATCATATACACCTTCAAAGGGAGCACTGCCCTTGCCTTCAAGGAGACTGAGCGCTTCCATGGTCTCCTTCAGCGATCTTTCGATTTCCGTTTTTGATGCAAAGGGAACAAGCTCCCCGATCCCCTCCTTGCCGGGTGAGGAGACCGCGT
>DAMDIS010000136.1:0-1449 GCA_032100885.1 Proteiniclasticum sp. | reverse complement strand
CAACACCTCTTCTGTAATGTCCTCTGTTGAACGAATCAAGCGTCAGAGCTTCTGCGCAGAGGAATGCCTCTATGATGGTCCTGGCTACCTCATAGGTTTCAGTGGTGAGGTCGATCCTCATGGAACTGATTCCGATGGACTCCAGATCTTTCGTCGAATCCAGAAGGTTTTTGGGTTTACCGTTCATGATATAGCTTCTGCAGAAGATGTCCGTCATGACCGGGAATTCTTCCCCTATCCTGTCTTTCAGGCGATAGCTCTCTTTCATGCAGGCTTCATTGCAAGGCGTTTCACGTGTCATGCCCCCTACAGTTGCCCCCACAGGGCAGTATTCGCTGTGCATGAGTTCCTGCCTGCCGTAGACGAGACTGATATAGCGGTCTTTGTGCTTCAGTGCCTTGAGCTCCGTTCTGTTCAGCTCTTCGCTGATCATGGACATGGGTACTTCCTCATCATAGAATTTAATGGCATCGCTGTTGAAAAGGTTCAGCTTATAATCTCCTATGATATAGAATTCCTGGGCAAGGAGCTTTATGACCCCAGCGTTTCCGGTGATGATTCCGCTGATTTCTCCATACTCTTTAAGCTTTCTGATTCTCTCGACAATCGGATGAAGCTCGGTTCTTAAGATACTTGACACCTTGATGTAGAGATTAAGATCTTTTCGGGTCTCTAGAAGTGTCCGGATATCTTTGAAGCCGACGTACTTCTCGCCCCGGTAGAACGGATAGAGAACAAGATTTTCTGCGCCAAGATCAAGAGCTGCCTGTAGCTGCTCTTTCGTGGCCACTCCGACCAGTTTCAGACCCTTGCGGATTTCATGGTGTGTACCGTTAAAGGTAATTTCCCGATCTTCAGGTGGCGTTCTCTTCATCTTGCTTACTTCGTAGCTGACGATGTCCTCTAGAAGAAGTCTTCGCATCTCGTTGAGCTCCTTCACGGGAAGGAAACCTTCACTGAACTCCTCGGTTATGATCTCCCGGATGATAAAGGGTGATTCTCCGCTCTTTTTGAGGGCTTCCTCGATTCGCTCAAGACTTAAAGGAGCCTTTATGGGTGTCTCGACTTCTTTTGATTCTCTTATGTATTCCTTTCCGTTATGGATAAGGCTTAGTCTTGCTTTTTCTCCTGCTCGGAAATAGAGGTTTGCCGTGAGTTCGATCTTCCGGTCGTACATTCCGTTATGACTTCTTTTCAGGCTGTCCATGAGCTCGAAATCATAGGTTTTGTACAAGGTTCCTTCGGGGAGTCTGCTTCTTCCCGTAAGGTTCACCGTTTCTCCTGGGGCGGCTTTTTCCTTAGTGTCTGCCCCGTCTCTTATGCCTTCAACAGTCAGTCCCTTTTCGCCCACACGCAGACCGTCTCCTTTATGAAGCTGTTCGGTAAGGACGATGCTGCCGTCTTTGTTGACCTTTCCTATCGGAACACCGGTATTCTTCGGATAGTTGA
>DAMDIS010000135.1:6421-6796 GCA_032100885.1 Proteiniclasticum sp. | reverse complement strand
TTATAAGATTATGATACGTGATCCCTTGATCCACACCTAGATAATCTCATGCGATATCATCTGGGATTCCTTCTCTTTTTAAGGAATCGTATGCTGCATTCATGATCTGTTCCTCTAATTCAGCTTGTGAAATGCCTGATTCGATATTTACTGCAATTGAGTACATCGTCTCTCTATGGATAAGGAGAAGATATTCTTCCTTTTCAATCATGATCTTCTGTCCCGTGAACACATCTTCTGGTTGCCCAGAAGGCACTATATGCGATACTTCCACTAAATGGTTCTCTGCTATAGTGTTCTCTCCGGATATGATATAAATCTTCACTTAAATCTCACCTCCAACTTATGAATAAGAAGGAATATTACTTCTTTATT
>DAMDIS010000135.1:0-6411 GCA_032100885.1 Proteiniclasticum sp. | reverse complement strand
TTATTTCATCAATAGAGTACTACGGTTTGATTTAGCAGCACTGTTTTGGTATATTGGTTAACGTTGTCTTTGTTTCACTTTGCAGATGAGGTTGGTTACATGAAGAAAGAGTTAAAGAATAATCCCATACTAGGGATCTTGAACAATATATACGAAAACGGGATCAAGCCGAGAAAAAGCGCATTGTTTCTCCTGGTTCGAAAATATGCGGAATACCTACCCATCAGAACGCTATGCAGATATTTTTCTGTTTCACGTTCTGGGTACTATAAGTGGTATAAACGCAGTAATGAAGAAAATCCCTATCAGGATGTCATACGAATGATGAGAAACGTCAAGCATGCACATAAATTCGAAAGCTATGGATACCGTAAAATGCATAGAGTTCTTGAGAAATCATTTCCTCTTCTTGGAGAGAAGAGAGTCTACAGACTGATGAAGGAGAACGGACTTCTCAGCAGTAGTATCCATTCCAGAAAAAAGTCGATTTTCAGAAGAGCTCTGCAATCATATCCGAATCTTGTGAACAGGCATTATTTCGCAGATGCACCCGACCAGATTCTCTGTACTGATATCACTGAGCTTATTACTTCGGAGTGTAAAGTCTTTCTCTGCGCGGTACTGGATCTATATGATCGCAGCATCGTGGCATTCCAGATCTATAAAGATCAGTCTGTGAGGCTTGTGAAGGCCACCATCCGTAAAGCTCTGGAGAAAATAGAAGCTTCTGCCTCATCCATGCCAGTAATTTTCCATTCCGACCGCGGTAGCCAGTTTGTTTCCAAACAGATTCGTGATCTGATCTCAAATAATAATGGGAAAACATCATACTCAAAACCCGGGTCTCCTGATGATAATGCAGCAATGGAGTCTTTCTTCGGTTCTCTGTAGAAAGAGTTTGTCTATCTCTATGATTTCGAAAACATTGAAGAAGTACAGCTGGGTATTTCTGCCTATGTAGACTTCTAAAACAATATCAGAATTCATAGCTTCAATGATTACAGAAGCCCTTATGAGAAGCGGGCGGAGTATTATGCCAGCTTGCCTTGTATCCAGGAAAATAAATTATAAGGCCGTTTATCAAAGTACGAAAAGCCCTGTCATTTCAAAAGTAAGTTAATTTATTGAAGCACTCTCAGTAAAGGTCTCCTTGTCTGGGAGTGCTTCAGTTGAATTGTTTTCAGATTCAGTTGCTATCTTCTGCTAACCTTATACTTATAACTTCAACGGAATATCCTTATCAAATGAAGTGTGGATGATGAAAATCCCACTTCTTTTTTCACGCATTTTCGGGCCCTTGAAAAGTGGACACTATACAGATTGTTCGATTAGAATTGTATTTCTCTCAATTGGAAGATGCTTACTGCATGGCTTCACAGAGGTTTTTTTCAAGAAATTAGGAGTGTCCACTTTATTAGGTTAGACCCGCCGATAAAGCCTAGGCCTCCGGTTACTAATATGTTCATTGGTTGTGGTCACCTCGCTTTCAGTATGAAGATAACACTTAATCTCTACTAAATAAATCTCTTGTGTAGACCTTGTCCACAACATCTTTGATCTCATCAGATAGTCTGTTTGCAACGATTACATCAGAGATCTTCTTGAACTCATCAAAGTCTTTGATCACTCTTGAGTGGTAGAATTCACCCTCATGTAATGCAGGTTCAAATACCACGACCTCAATACCTTTAGCTTTGATACGCTTCATAACGCCCTGAATAGCAGACTGACGGAAATTATCAGAATCCATCTTCATAGTAAGTCTATAAATGCCTACAATCTTAGGCTGTCTTTTAATGATCATATCAGCGACATGGTCTTTTCTCGTGCGGTTAGCATCAACTATAGCCGTCATAATGTTTTGAGGCACGTCTTGGTAATTTGCCAATAATTGCTTAGTGTCTTTCGGCAAACAATAACCGCCATAACCAAATGAAGGATTATTATAGTGACTACCTATTCGAGGATCAAGTCCTACCGCCTTGATACGAGATGGATAAAAATAGATGCAAAATATCGAGTTGTTTTTGAAATATGGCCTTTATTGAGCATATTCAGGGTTGACTTTGCTCGTTAATTATTCAATAAATAGAAGTGATTGCATAAAAATAAGAGCCCACCTCGGCTAAGAGATGAGCTCCAAAATTCATGGAAATTCTATGAAATTATTAGCTAATAATCCTCATAATTTGATCCTATTTCAATAGAAATCAGTGGTCATTATTTTGTTGTTTATGAAAATAAAGCCCTAACCCCCTAGGACACTCGAGTAAAATCTTCTTCAGTCAAACTATTCCTAAGTTGCTTTTCTACATAAATCTATCCTAAAAATCCCGCTCAAGAAGAATTCCCCCGCTGCTTCTTACTATCACACAATCAAATAAATAAGCAAGAGCATCAAAATACTTAGGATGATCCTTTTGGCTGTATTTCAGTAATAGTTCTTTTATCAATTCTTTACATTCATCCCATTCTGAGTTCTTCATTAAATTCTCAATCTTTTTGTACTCAGGCATTTCTGTAGGTATAAATCTCATTTCATATACGCTATCAGGATCAAGAACAATAAACTTCGAATAGAATACATGGCCCGCTTCCAGTTCCAAAAGATATCCGTATTCTTGTAATCTCTTCAAATAGTCATAGATCACTTGAGTTAAGTCAGGTACATCATTATAACCAGCGACATCTTTCATGTATACCAAGTCATAATTTAGTCTCCCTTTAAACTCTTCTTTTACATTTTCCTGAATCCTCTTCACTGATATTGGGAAGGTCTTGTCCCTGAAGAGTTTCACTTTATTGTTGACGTAACGATAAAAAATGTACGCTTGCCAAACTCTGCGATCACATCCAAAAACAATCTCTCCAGGAATTTCTACATTTATATACTCAGGAACTTTATGTAAAGAGATGTTCATTCCTTTTGAAGCTTTAATCCAGATTGGGTCTGATGATAATCCCTTTTCCCAGGTTTGTCTCAATTCTTCTTGATAGTTACTATCGAGCAGTTTCTTAATTCTCTCGGCTTTGCCCTGTCGCTTTTCTTCATGGAATTTTTCAAGCCGTTTTCTTTTTTCTTCTGCTTTCTTTTGAGCTTCCTCTTCCCTTTTAAGTATCAATAAATACTCTTTTTTTAAGCTTTCTTTTTCCTTTTCTCCTACTGAGTTATAAACCCAAAACTTATTATCTATACTATCGATAATTTGATCTCTCAAAAATTCCGGATCAAAGTCTGTATCCATATCAGATAGATCAATTTCCAATGTGGAGATTCCTAGCTTCTCAATTTTTTCAAATTTATCATCATCAATTCCGTGAGTTATGGTTATTTCTATCATTAATGGACGCTCTTCTTTATAGGCGAGAATATCAGGTATAACATTCCCTACACGGCGTTCCAGTACAACTCGGTCAAAAGATACTTCCCTTTTTGGAGATACTTCTTTGGATAGATTGTTGTAATACGCCACTACACTTGGGATGACCATTCTTTTTTCGCTTTCAATGATTTCTTTAGCTTTCATATGTAAAGCTGTCTCAGTAGCATAATCACAAGTATCAGCATTGTGGTGAGCAAATCGAGGTGTAAAATCCTCTTTAGTTTTGGGCAGCTTTGCTTGAAGTCTTTCCCCACAATTCGGACAAACACAATTACACCTTAAGCCAGATTCATGTGGTAATATTTCAGAAATGTGTAAAAGCCTTTCAACTTCCCCTTCTTTTCTTAATCCATATGGTAATTTAAATGTATACGCCAACCCATCACCCCACTCCAAATTCGATTTACTTATAAATTCCTACAGTGACTTTACTAAGGTTCAGCTTAATCCCTTTAGTTCCCTTGTAACAGCTTAGAGATTTCCCCAAGGTAGGGAAGAAGTGCAATTCCTACTTCAATACCTTTATCAGCCACATACTTAAGGATGCTTCCCAATTTTTTAGATGCCTTTTCTTTATCCCCGCTTTTAGTCAGCAGTTCAAGGGAAGCCACCTTTTCTTCTAGACTTTCTTTTTCTTCTTTTGAAAGAACGTCATTAGGAAGACTGTTAATACTCTCTATCGCCTGGTTTACTGTTACTACAACAGTTACATTTACATTTGCTTCTGTAGAAGCTTCATTATGATTTGTGTTATTAATGGTCATGATCGACTGTTGCAACTTAAGCTTCTCAAGATCACTCTTCCTAATCTCATCCTCGCGCTTCAAGTTAGCACTGTAGTTGATTAGTATAGCTTTCAAAATTATTAAGTCTTTCATATGGTTTTCTGTCCCACCAAATCTAAAGGCTGGTAGCTCTGTAGCAATATTTGAAATTTCATTTTGAAAGACTGCGACAATTTCACTAACCAGATCTTTAGCCGGAAAATCTAATAAACCTTCCAAAATCTCATCACATCTAAATATATAATTTGTAACTAGTTCATATTTCTCCATACTTACCTCCCGAGAAACAATTTAAATCTCTCGTTTGCCATTACTAAATACTATAAAAACGCCCCACCAAGTAGCTGGATAACTTCAGTCTGCCTACTCAATGGGGTCGTTTTTTTATGTGCTACATCTAATAGCTAGTTGCGAATCGTAACATCTGTTTGGAGCTTAATGTTGTTATGCCAGAAGTTATATTCATTTAGCTTTTGGTTTGCTTCATTATATACAGGCTTTGTTCCGGTTGGATCTTTGATTGTTACAATGAGGCAGAATTCTTGACTTGGCACTGTACCTTCCATTTGAGACTTAACTTCGATGTGTTCTCTGTAAAGTCCCTTTATATACAGGTACCAGTTCTTATCCTTTGTTAAGTACTTGAGCTGATTTCCATCAGTCATCTCAGATAAGTCAACTGCATACTTCTTAACAGGGTAATACTTATCTCCGTATTTAATCAGCAATCTTTCTTTAAGAGCAAACTCATCCGTATTGCTTCTCATTTTCTTCTTGCTGTAATAATCTTCAAGAAGCACATTCTGAGAACCATCTCGTCCTACTGGATTAAGGATATTTCTTTTCGATGTGTCCCTGTCCTTCTTAGCATCATAAGTACCCATTTTAATGTCTACATTAGACTGGCAATACTCTGCTCTCTGCGTTGAATCAAGAATAGGGTTGTACACCAAGGTTACAATGATTTGACCTGAGAAGTAATCACCATCCACAAGACAATCAGGCATCGGAAAGTCCATCATATCAATGTACTCACCCTTTGCAATTTCATCTCGTAGGATCAAGGTTACTTCATGAGGTGAATTATATAAAATTTCTCTTACGGGCTGTGGTTTCCCAAATCCCACCTGATTTACTCTTTCTGTTACTGGAACACTTAGATTCTCTGAGTAACTCGCAGAGTGGACCATCAGGGCCTTGATTAATAGCGGATCAAACTCCTCTTCCATTTCCTGATGCAATCCGGCTGCTAGCGCTGCAATACGAGGTGTGGAATAGCTTGTCCCTACCGATTGACGGATAGCGCCATCCAATCCGAATGATTTAACCCCCGTTGTCACCATCCTTCCAGAAGCATCTACTCCAGCATTTCCACCATAATGTACTACTTCTGGCTTAATGATGTAGGATGGTCCTCGGCCAATTCTTGTAAATGGGGATGGATTATCAACTTCAGCTAAATCGAGTGCTGATTTTTTATGTGCTATAGATCCTACCACCATTGACCTTACACTATCAGCACCTTGATGAATCTTTCCTTTTGGATGGCCTGTCTTAAAATTTTTGCAGTTTCCAGCAGACTTACAGATTAATATTCCATACTGATCCTGCAGAGCATCCAGTGCAACAGCAAAATCCGAGAAACTATATTCATCCACTTCGTTGATAACGCTGATTGACAGATTCCACACTTTCACATCTCTGTGATGGGCTTTTACAGCCTCTTGTATATTTCGAATTAGCTCATCCTCTTCGATGCCTTCCTTATCAGTATCAGGATAAACACATGCATCCAGCACTTTAACGCCTTCAGTTCCTACCCAGTTCTCACCTTCCAAGTGATCACCATAGACAACGACTCCAGAAACAAAGGTTCCATGATCCCTTTTTACATAAGGTTCTGGATATGCGGTAAATCGCTCTTCTACAAGCCATGGTTCAAGATGAGGAATGCCTGCAATTCCGTTATCCAAGATGCCTACCGTTGCATATTTTTTTCCTTCTTTAGGCGTTGAAATATTAATCGTTGCTTCATCTTCTTCCATATCAAGCGCAACTGCATACTTTGGCATAGGTTCGATGGAAAATATAGCTTCAAAGATTTCATTTTTATTAAGTGTCATAAACTCATCAAGGTTAACACCTTTTACATTGTAGACTATATGACTTGGTGTATAGTTGGTCCTGATTACTTCGTGCCCCACTTGCTTTATTGTTCTTTCAAAGTAGTTCCTAATAGCTGT
>DAMDIS010000134.1:6058-6885 GCA_032100885.1 Proteiniclasticum sp. | reverse complement strand
AGGAACAGCGCCTTGTATCACCAAGTGTCCTGCGCATATTCCTGTACAGGGCTACATCAAGCTTGCATCCCAGGGCAAGTACACTGAAGCGCTTGAGCTCATCAAAAAGCACAATCCGCTTCCTGCTGTCTGCGGACGTATCTGTCCAAGGCTCTGCGAGGAGGACTGCACAAGGGGAGATTATGACGAGGCTGTGGCAGTGGACGACATCAAGAAGTTCATCGCGGAGAAGGATATGGAAGCTTCTTCAAGGTTCATTCCGAAGAAGAGACATGACTACAGCGACAAGAAAATCGCCATCATCGGATCGGGTCCTTCAGGACTCACCTGCGCATATGACCTTGCCCTTGACGGATACGATGTTACTGTATTCGAGAAGGAGAAGAGACTTGGCGGTATGCTGACACTTGGTATTCCATCCTACCGTCTGGAAAAGAATGTGCTGGATGCCGAAATCGACGTGATCCGCGAAATGGGTGTCAGGTTTGAGACAGGCGTTGAGATCGGAAAGGACGTCAGCATTGAGGACCTGAGAAAAAGAGGATTCAATGCATTCTATGTGGCCATCGGAGCAAGCAGCGGACGCGGACTCGGCATCGAGGGCGAAAATGTTCCCGAAGTCATGCATGGCGTGGACTTCCTGAAGAAGACAAACCTAGAGGAAAACACAGGAGTCAGCGGAAAAGTGGTTGTCATCGGTGGAGGAAACGTGGCCATCGATGTTGCCAGAAGCTCTGTAAGACTTGAAGGTGTAAACAAAGTGGATATCTACTGCCTGGAGTCCAGAGAAGACATGCCGGCTCATGAAGAGGAAGTTGCAGAAGCCC
>DAMDIS010000134.1:4761-6048 GCA_032100885.1 Proteiniclasticum sp. | reverse complement strand
TCAATAATTCCTGGGGACCGGTAAGGATTCTTCATGAAAACGGAAAGGTTTCCGGTGTGGAGTTTAAAAGATGCACATCTGCCTTTGATGCAGACGGAAGATTCAATCCTCAGTATGACGAGAACGACCGTAAGGTTGTGCCATGTGACTATGTCCTTCTCTCTGTAGGACAGACCTTCGCCTACGGCAATCTCTTCAAGGGAGAGGATGTTGAGCTCACAGCGAGAAACACCGTAAAGGTTGACCGCGTGACCCTTCAGTCCTCAAAGGCGGACATTTTTGCCGGCGGAGACGTGGCCAGCGGACCGAAGCTTGCCATAGACGCCATTGCGGCAGGAAAGGAAGCTGCGGTATCCATCCACAGATTTGTTCAGAAAGGACAGTCTCTGGTATTCGGAAGAGACACCCAGTCGTATCTGATGCTGAACAAAGAAGGCCTTGAGGAGATCGTCGACTACGACGGCACTGTCCGTCAGAGAACCATGCACGTGGACGGAAAAGTGTCGAGGTCCACATTCAAGGATCTTAGAGGCGTCCTCACAGAGGAGCAGATCCGGAAGGAGACCTCAAGATGCCTCGGCTGCGGCGCATCGAAAGTTGATGAGTACCTCTGCGTAGGCTGCGGGGCCTGTACCCTGCGCTGCAGGTTTGATGCCATAAGACTTGAAAGAGTGCATGACGTCATGGGCTTTGAGCTCGAGAAGCTGCCTAAGACCGTCATGAAGAATGCCCTCACAAGAAAAGCCAAGATCACGCTCAACAGAATCAATCCGTTCACAGAAACAAGGTAGGTGGAAATATGCATGAACTTGGCATTGTCTATGAAGTGATCAGGGTTGTGGACAGCTTTGTTGTGGAAAACCGCCTCACCAAGGTGGATAAGATCGTTCTTGAAATCGGGCAGCTCTCCCAGGCCATTCCAAGATTCATTGAGGAATGCTACCCGGCGGCTGTGAGTGAAACGGCCTATGAAGACACAAAGCTTGAAATCGTCACACTCCCTGCAGAAGGCTCCTGCAATCAATGCAAAACGGTGTACAACATTGTGGAGCACAGAAGAATCTGCCCGTCCTGCGGATCGGATGACTATCATCTGATCTCCGGCCAGGAATTCAGTATCAGAGAAATCGTAGCTTATTAGGAAAGGGGACAATATCATGGGTTTTTTATATGAAGGACTGAATGCCTCGAGCTTTTCTGCGCTCCTCGCATTCATCGCAGTATTTCTGTTTCTCAATGAAATCTCAAGAAGATCAAAGATGGTATCGATCATCATGTTCTGTGTGC
>DAMDIS010000134.1:3336-4751 GCA_032100885.1 Proteiniclasticum sp. | reverse complement strand
TCGGATGGGTGAAGGTCGTATCAGCCCTTATAGGGGTTTACGGATTTATGCTCATCCGCTTCACGAAGCTTGGGGAAAAGAAGTTTGCAGCCTATTTTCCGGCTGCTATCCTCTCCATCAACATCGCTGAGGCGGTATACCGGGAGTTTCAGGTTTTTGCCACCTACAAGACCCTCACGGTGGATGCCGGTGGCATCATGGTCATGGGCGGAACCTGGAATATCCTGAACGGTATCGCGGGGATTCTTACCATTCTGACCCTTACGGGCTTTGTGGGCATACGGGTGTCGAAGGACAAGTCAAGAGACATGATCTGGCCGGACATGACCTGGATGTATGTCATCGGGTATACCCTCTGGAACTACGCCTATGTGTACAACTGCATTTCCACAAGATCCCTCTATGCGGGGTTCGGCATTCTCATTGCAGCGGTCATTGCCGAGTATATGTTCAAGCGTGGCGCATGGCTTCAGCATAGAGCCCAGATCCTGTCACTCTACGCCATGTTCTCCCTGTCCGTGGATTTTCAGGCGGCATCCTACTTCAAAGTTCTGCCGACCTACACGGAGTCTGGACTGATGACCTTAAGCGCTGTCTCCTTTGTCTTCAATGTAGGGGTGTTCGCCTATATGCTCTACACCATGTACAAGAAGAAAGTGAATCCTGTTACGCAGGAAATCTATGTCCATACCTCATCCTACAAGAAAACACTGACCGCCAACAGCCTATTAGAAAAAAAGTGTGAAAAAAGGCAAGGATAGCATATATTCCTTGCCTTTATTCCGGGCTTTTTGCTGGGATCCGTATTTACGGATAGACACACACGTGCCCCGGGTGGATCCCAAGGAAGGAGAAGAAAAGTGAAGAGGAGAAAAATATCCCGTTTGAATCATACTGCACAAAAGCTGCTGGAGCTTGTCTTCACTCTTTTTGTGCTCTCTGTCATGGTCTTTGGCATGTCGAGACTGGCCAAGGGGGATCCCCTTGTCGCTTACTATGGCATGGGTACCGAACGGATGAGCACCATGGAGAAGGAGAAGGCAAGAGAAAGGCTTGGACTGGATGAGCCTGTCTACGTTCAGTACGGACTGTGGGCGGGTAATGCCCTTAGGGGGGATCTGGGGATCTCCTACAAATACAAGATTCCCGTGACGGAGGTAATCTCCTTTGCGCTGCCCGGTTCCCTGTATCTTGGCGGCCTGGGGTTTCTTCTGATCTTTTTCACTGCACTTCCCCTTGGCGCGGCATGCGCTTTGAAGGAAGGCTCCCTTCTGGACAGGATCATCCTGAAATCCGGAGTCATTGCCGGGAGCATACCCGTATTCTGGTCCTCCCTCGTGCTCATTCTCGTCTTCAGCGTCTTTCTCGGGGTTCTTCCGGCGGGCGGAGATGCTCCCCATGGTGCTGACCCTTCT
>DAMDIS010000134.1:317-3326 GCA_032100885.1 Proteiniclasticum sp. | reverse complement strand
CACGCATTCCCTATCTTGTTATGCCCATTTTAGCGCTCCTTATCAGCCACCTCTGGTACTTCGGATATCTTGCAAGAAACCTTTACCTTGGGGAAATGGAAAAGGAGTATATGCTGATGCACAGGATAAGAGGGATGAAAAGAGGGAAAATCCTCCTGAAGCATGGTACACGGAATATCTTTCCGGCGTATCTCACCCTCATGACCAATTCCCTTCCGCATCTTATCGGTGCCACCTATGTCATAGAGGAGGTTTTCGCCTTTCCGGGTCTTGGACGCCTGGCTTTTGAAAGCGCAAAGTATCATGACTACAATCTTCTTCTTGTCATCGCCATGATCACAGGAACGTTTGTGATTGTCATGAATATGCTTCTGGAGACCCTCTGTGTGCTCATCAGTCCGGCCATGGCCGGAGAAAGGAGAAACCATGGAAGAGAAAGAGCTCTTTAGTCATGTGGATGAGATCGGACAGGAAAGGCTGAAGGTGATGCTTAAAAACCTATCGACGGAACATGTGGTGAAGAAGGCCGAACCTTCGCGGCTGAGAAAGATCCATCCCCAGTACGTCATCCTCATACTTTTTGTGATATTTACGCTTTCTGCAGAGCTGATTTTTCCGGGAGATCCCGCCTATATGGCGCTTTCCGAGAAAAATATTGCTCCAGGCAGAAGGTTCTGGTTTGGTACCGACGCTCTGGGAAGGGACATCTTCGGGATGGTGATCCACGGGGGCAGGATATCTCTTCTTGTGGGACTTCTCTCGACACTCATCTCCACCGGAATGGGACTTATGGTGGGTTCTTTGTCTGCACTCCTTCCGGAGTTTTTCGGGAAAATGGCAGCAAGGGTTACTGAGCTTTTTCTGTCCGTTCCCTCTATCCTTCTTATGATCTTCATTCAGTCGGTCATGAAGGGGAATCCGGTTGTCTCAATCTCCTTATCCATAGGTCTGTCCAGCTGGATGACCCTGGCGAAAATGATGCATGTGCGGATTCTTGAAATCAGAAATGAGGAGTATGTCCGACTTGCACGATATCTCGGTGGGGGATACTTCTATATGATGAGGAGGCATTATCTGCCGTCTGTTGTTCCGGTGCTCTTCTGCATGGCTTTCTCCGGATTTGGCCATGCTGTTCTGGCTGAGGCCACATTGAGCTTTCTAGGGATAGGTTTTCCTGTCGGCACGGTCACATGGGGAAGTCTGCTCAATTTATCCGGACAGGCCCTCATGACGAAATCCTGGTGGGTGATCATCATCCCGGGAATTTTTCTAGTGACTTCGGTGGCGGCGCTTATGGAAACAGGCGAAATCATGAGAAGGAAATACGGAACGGCAAAGCATCTTTAGAGAAAGCTCAGGAGAAAGACAGGAAATCAAACATCTTTCAGTCGGTTCTGCGTAACTGTTAAATATATTTGAAGGAGAGTTTAATGATGAATATGAAAAAACTGGCAGGAGTCATAGGGGCGTCAATCCTTATTATGAGCTTCACCGCATGTGCAGAAGATAAGGTCTCGGATCAGGAGAGACAGGATACTCTCGTCTATGGCAGCGGAGAAATCACAAGCATCAATCCTGTGCTGTATGAGCATGGGGAAATCAACGGGCTGATTTTTGGAGGCCTTATGAAATATGGTAAGGGAAATGTTCCCGAGGCTCATCTTGCGGAAACATTCACCATAAGTGAGGATGATCTGGTGTATGATTTCTATCTCCGCAAGGGTGTCCTCTGGAATGACGGAGAAGACTTTACCGCAGACGATGTGAAATTCACCCTGGAAGCGATCATGGAGGAGGAGAATGGTTCTGAAATCGCCTCGAACTACGAAGAAATCGAAATGATTACGGCAGTCGACGATCATCATGTGAGGATTATGCTGTCCTCTCCCAATGCGGCGATGCTTGATTATCTCACCATCGGCATCGTTCCGGAACATATCCTGAAAGGAAGAAATCTTTCAAGGGATGAGTTCAACCATAAACCCGTTGGTACGGGACCTTATGCCGTGTCAGACTTCTCCTTCGGAAAATCGGTGACCCTCACAGCCAATGAGGATTATTTTAGAGGAGAACCGGAAATCGGAGAGATTGTGTTCAAATTCGTCTCCGATTCCAAAACCAGAGCACTGCAGCT
This sequence comes from Proteiniclasticum sp., assembly GCA_032100885.1. Taxonomy (GTDB): domain Bacteria; phylum Bacillota; class Clostridia; order Clostridiales; family Clostridiaceae; genus Proteiniclasticum. Next base: position 1,192 of record DAMDIS010000134.1, on the reverse strand, counting down.
GAAAGCCGGTGAGCTTGACCTGGCCCTTGTTGCGCCTGAAGATGCTCTTCTTTTCGGGAAGGATGACGGATATGAGGTGGTCATGATGTCCACCGCAGACTACAGAGGGATTCTCTATAATTTCGGCAACGGCTTCTTTGGAAAACATAGAGAGCTTCCGAACATTCTAAGCTATGGCATCCATCGGGAAGCCATAGTGGAGTCGGTCCTTCTGGGGCATGGAGAGGCGGCATATTCTCCGCTTCAGAGAAGCGCATATGTGAAGAGGGATATGGAAAAGTTCAGCTATGACCCGGAGCGCGTTGTAAGAGAACTGGAGATGAACGGCTGGGTAAAGGGCGAGGACGGAATCTATGTTAAGGGAGAAGACAGGCTCTCCTTCACCATAAACTGCATGGAAGGAGATGAGATGAGAGTCAATATGGCCTTGGCAGCTTCGCAGCAGCTGAAAGGCTTAGGCGTGGAGATGGTGGTCAATATTGCAGCGAGCATCGACTGGGAGAATCAGGAGGCGTTTCTCGTCGGCTGGGGAAGTCCTTATGATCCGGACGACCATACCTACAAGGTGTTCGGAACCGGCAAGGGAAGCAACTACAGCGGATACAGCAACCCGAAGGTGGATGAGGCGCTGACAAAGGCAAGAGAAACAGCAGACGAGGATGAAAGAAAGCTCTGTTATGATATCTTCCAGGAGGAGCTGACAAAGGATATGCCCTACAGCTTCATCGCCTATCTTGACGCACCCTATGTGGTGTCGAAGAAAATCTCAGGGATGGATCTTGAAACGGTTCTGGGTCATCATGGGGTAGGGCTGTTCAGAAATGCAGAGGAATGGAGTCTGAGTACAGGCGAATGAACCTGTGATTTCATGGGGA
>DAMDIS010000134.1:0-307 GCA_032100885.1 Proteiniclasticum sp. | reverse complement strand
AGCCTGTCTGTCCATGAGGGTGAGCTTCCTGTGATTCTCGGCGAGTCGGGTGCAGGAAAATCTCTCCTTGTCAAAGCCCTCATGGGGATTCTGCCTGATGAGGTGAAAAAGACTGAAGGCGAGATCCTTTGCGATTATGAAGGAAGATCCATGTCCCTCATTCTGCAGGATCCCGGAAAACTGCTGGATCCTACCATGACTATCGGCAGTCAGATCATGGAAAGCCTCAAATATGGCGGAGTAAAGAGAAAATACAGGAAGGCTCTGGCGCTTGAGATTCTCCATGAGGTGTCCATGGATGACCCCG
>DAMDIS010000133.1:3019-6948 GCA_032100885.1 Proteiniclasticum sp. | reverse complement strand
TCGTATAGACTGATAATCTCTTTGCTTAGTATCTGATGATTCAGAAGTTCATCTTTCCTTCTGACCATTTCCTCCGGAATATCTGACGAGAATTTGCCAGCCAGATCATCCAGCGAGGCACCATCTTTCATATTTAAAATCTGTTCGATCCTCTCCAGGATTTTTTCCCTTGGAAAAAATGTTTCATGACCTGTATATGTCGATTTCTTCATGAACCAGTCTTCTGGAATCAGTTTCTTTCTTTTCCATCGGTAAAGTTGTCCATAAGATATGTTGGTTTCTATGAGTAAATCTTTCTTGGAGATTAATTCTTCCATACTGCTCACCTCTTGAATATAATGTAACATAACATTGTTACGTTGTAAAGCATTCATCAGATATTTTCTCTAAAACCGCATTTAATTATGAATATCAATGTTTATTGCACATCAATTCTTAGAAATGATGATAATCCTCGCTGAAACAACCACTATATTTATCATTTATCAGCGAAACAACCTTGCCTCTTTCAATGATGTTTGTTTTACTACTGTGCTGGAGCGTAACAAACCTAAGCTTATTATTGCTCAGGCATAGCTTTTATCTGAGATATGATTACGGTAAAATTACTGATGAATACTCTTTTCCACCAGTTTGTAGTAAAATTGAAGCAGAAAACTCTGTGAAAGGAAGGCTGCATATGAAAGTTAGAGATCACAAAAATAATGAGAATTCAAAGGATGGATCCTACGTCGGTGTGGGTATCGCAATCGGAGTCGCCTTGGGCGCTGCACTTAAAAATATTCCCATCGGAATTGCATTAGGCGTTGCCGTCGGTTCAGCCATGGACGGTTCAAGGAACAGAAGCAGCCGTAAAAAGAAATAGAATGCTCCGTCAGCTTTATCCCGTCATTTATTTGAGATTACGTCAAAAGGACCCATTGAGGATTCATCATCCTCAATGGGTCCTGATTCTTTATGTATTATGCCATAACAGGTGTGTTAGCGTATTCTACACCCTTATCGATGGCAGCCTTGTTCATTTCGAAGAACGCTTCCTTACCATGCCCTCTTAATGATTCAAGAAGAGCATCAACGGAAATGACTCCAGTCTTTGCAACCAGTGCACCAAGAAGTACCATGTTGGCAATCTTGACAGACCCAATTGCTGCAGCAATATCCTGTGCGGGGATTTTGATTACTGTAACGTCATCTCTTGTCACATCTCTTGTTACAAGATTTGAGTCAATGATGATCAGTCCGCCTGGTTTTACTGTAGGTTCAAACTTATCCAGTGAAGGTCTGTTCATAACAAGGATTGTATCTGGAGCTGTAATGATTGGCGCTCCGATTTCTTCATCAGAAAGGATAACGGAACAGTTTGCTGTTCCTCCTCTCATTTCTGGTCCATAGCTTGGGCACCAGGATACATTCATCCCGACATCCATTCCACCAAAAGCGAGAAATTTACCCATGGACAGTATACCCTGTCCGCCGAATCCTGCAAAAATAACTTCTTGTGTCATTATTTCGCCTCCTCCTTGCTCAGGTCCTTCTTCACACCCAGTGGATAGTAAGGAATCATGTTTTCTCTTAACCAGCCAAGTGATTCTTCAGTGTTCAGTCCCCAGTTTGTCGGACAAATGGACAGTACTTCAACCAGGTTGAATCCCTTACCGTCAATTGCGTTCTGGAAGGCTTTCTTGATTGCTTTCTTGGTCTTTGCAACACCGGCAACCTTATCTACTGATACTCTTTCGATGTAGTATGAACCGTCAAGCTGTGCAACCATCTCGGAGAATCTTATTGGATACCCCTGTGTAGCGACATCTCTGCCATAAGGTGAAGTTTCTGTCTTCTGTCCTGGAAGCGTTGTAGGCGCCATCTGTCCGCCTGTCATTCCATAGATACAGTTGTTTACGAAAATCGTTACGATCTTCTCTCCTCTTGCTGCAACGTGAACCGCTTCTGCTGTTCCGATGGCCGCAAGGTCTCCGTCTCCCTGATAAGTAAATACAATCTTATCCGGATTTGCTCTCTTAATTCCTGTAGCAACTGCAGGTGCTCTACCATGAGCCGCTTCAAACATATCACATGCAAAATAGTCATAAGCAAGAACGGAACATCCAACAGGTGCAACACCGATTGTCTTATCCACAATATCAAGCTCTTCCATAACCTCACCTATGAGCCTATGAATAACACCATGTGTGCATCCTGGGCAATAGTGGGTTGGAACATCTAAAAGGCCGCTGGTAGGCTTAAATAGAATTTCTCTATTGTTTTCCATTATTTATTCCCCCCTACGATTTCCATTACTTTATTCAGTATGTCTTCAGGTGCAGGGATCATACCGCCTGATCTTCCGTAGAAGTGTACCGGTTTTCTTCCTTCAACTGAAAGTCTTACATCTTCAACCATCTGGCCCATGCTCATTTCTACTGCAAGGTAACCGAACTTGGTGTTTCCGATGGTCGCATCAAATGCAGCTGCAGGATAAGGCCATAGAGTGATCGGTCTGATCAGACCTAGGTTTATGCCCTGTGCCTTTGCAAGCTTTATGACATTCTTGCAGATTCTTGCGGTTGTTCCGTAAGCTACAAGGATAAGATCAGCGTTATCTGTATTCATGAGTTCATACTTGGTCTCATTTTCTGTAATGGCATCGAACTTCTTCTGTAGGTGAATGTTGTGTTCTTCAAGAGCTTCACTCTTAAGGAACAGAGAGTTGATGACATTATGATGTACTCTTCCGTTTCTTCCGTTAGCTGCCCATGTCTTCTCTGGAAGCTGTCTTGTTGATGTGGATTCCTTGAATTCAACTGGCTCCATCATCTGTCCCAGCATACCGTCACCCATGATCATAACAGGGGTTCTGTACTGGTCAGCGACATCGAAGGCTTCCTGAATAAGGTCAACCATTTCCTGAATGGATGAAGGTGCGAATACCGGCATATGGAAGTCTCCATGTGCTCCGCCCTTAGTTGCCTGGAAATAGTCTGACTGTGCAGGCTGAATTCCGCCAAGTCCAGGGCCGCCTCTTACGATATTGATGATTACGCATGGAAGCTCAGCTCCGGCGATATAGGAGATACCTTCAGCCTTAAGGCTGATTCCTGGTGATGATGAACTGGTCATGCATCTTGTTCCTGTTCCTGCAGCACCATAGATCATATGGATTGCCGCGATTTCGCTTTCCGCCTGAAGGAATACTCTTCCCATTGTAGGCATCTTCTTAGCCATGTAGGCTGAAATTTCTGTCTGTGGTGTTATTGGATATCCGAAGAAACATTTGCAGTCAGCTCTTAAGGCCGCTTCTCCAATTGCTTCGTTACCCTTCATGAGTACTTTTTCGCTCATAACCTCTACCCCCTATTTATACACTGTGATGACAAGATCTGGACACATTCTTCCACAGGATGTACATCCTATGCATTTCTCCATGAGTTCTGCTGGAATACCAGCGGGTCTATACCCTTTCTCATTGAGGTGGTCTGTGAAGCCGATGATCTTCACAGGACAAGCAATCACACACTGTCCACAACTTTTGCATCGTTCTTCTCTGAATACAACTTTTGGCATACGATTTCCCCCTTTAATTTAGCTCCATGGCGTTTTCATGAAAATATCTATGGGCAGTATTTCCCCTTGTAACTGGCTGTTTAGCATTTCCGAATCTGCCAGATCTCTTCTGACGACCGTATAAAGATGAGGTATGCCAAGCTCTTTAGAAAGAGTATGGACCATTTCATCTCCCTTGATGATCTCTTCCACAGTGGTCTCATAGGAGAGATTGGTGTTTGATATGAGATGAGTCACCTTCAGTCTTGAGGTTCTTTCGATACCTGAAATGTACTCTCTGATCCCCTTCTCATCCGGTGTCATCGGTCTTTGCGTATTGATGACAAAGAACCTATTGTAGTCTGATTTCTTCAGGTCAGCATTATACT
>DAMDIS010000133.1:0-3009 GCA_032100885.1 Proteiniclasticum sp. | reverse complement strand
CAAGTACTGTAGCACCCATATCATCTCCGCCGATATCCATGACGAAGTGCGTATCTTTTCGGACAAAAATGCCTGAGACCTCACCGGGCACAACCATAAGTTCTGCGTTAGACCACTCCGGATTGGCTGCTATGACATCAATACCTTCCTTTGCTAGAGTATCTTTAAAATCTCTTATACAGAAAAAAGGATTGACAATGTCGATGTCGACAAGTGCCACCTTTTTTCCTTCTTTATTCAGTTTTTTGGCAAGATTCATCGAAATCTCCGATTTCCCGCTGCCAAAGTGTCCTGTAATAATCGTGATTCTTTCCAAGTGGCATACCTCCATTTATTCTGTAATCCTATTCTATTACAAATAGAGAGCATAATCTAATTTCCAGTTTCATGACAAAATCAGGAAATGGTTTGAAGTTTAATGATTACAGAGGTCAGTGGAACAATTTTTCATAACAGAAACCACAATCTGTTATCAATAATGCCTGTATACCTTTACAAATCACGATTTTTAACTTTTATAAGATTTTTTCACTCTTAATTATTAATTTGATAATTTTATGTCATTCTTTCTCGTTTTCACTAATTATTCGTAGATGATCGCTTCCTCTTCTCCGGAGAGCACTCTATTTGCCGCTTCAGCAAGTGCCAGCAGCTCGTCTTCACCCGGATAAACTACAACGTCAGAGATATATTCCACTCTTTCAGTGATCATTCTGACCATCAGTTTTGAATAGGCAATACCTCCAGTTAGAATGATCGCATCAACCTTACCCATGAGAACAGATGCAGCAGCGCCGATTTCCTTTGCCACCTGATAAGCCATAGCCGAGTAGATGAGCATAGCGGTTTCGTCTCCGGCTGCCGCTTTTTCTTCTACCTCTCTTGCATCATTGGTATCAAGGTAGGATACAAATCCGCCCTTTCCTGTGATCATCTTCAGGACTTCACCCTTCTCGTACTTTCCGGAGAAGCAGAGCTCCACAAGATCCGCAACAGGAAGACTTCCGGCTCTTTCTGGTGAGAAAGGTCCATCTCCGTTAAGTGCATTGTTCACGTCTATGACTTTACCCTTTTCATGGGCACCGACACTGATTCCTCCACCAAGATGAACGACGATGAGGTTAAGGTCATTGTAGTCTACGTTCTTCTCCTTGGCATATCTCTTGGCAACAGCCTTCTGATTCAGTGCGTGGAAGATGCTTACTTTTTCAAATGCCTTGTGTCCTGTAATTCTGGCCAGATCATGCAGTTCGTCTACTACAACCGGATCTGCGATAAAAGCTTCCTTTCCGAAGTCTTTTGCAAGTCCGTCAGCAATCATGGCACCAAGATTTGATGCATGCTCTCCCTTAACACCCTTTTTAAGATCGGCAAGCATTGCCTCATTGACTCTGTAGGTTCCGCTCTTGATCGGCTTTAATAATCCGCCTCTGCCGACAAAAGCATCGAAGGACTCAAGTTTCTCATTGTTGTCCACAAGAATCTTTATGATTTCCTCTTTTCTCCATGAATACTGATCGATGACACTGTTAAACCCGTTGATCAGTGATGCGTCATGTCTTAGTGTGAAGGACTTCACTTCATTGTTGTCCTCGAAGATACCGATTTTGGTCGATGTTGATCCTGGATTGATGATTAGTAATTTATTCATTTGTTCCCCCGTTTTTTTATTTAATATACTGTTTACCTGCAGGTTCTGTTACATTCCTGAAGCATTGAGAACTGCCATAGCTATGGAGTTGACTTTGCTTTCAAAGGAGTCCGCTCTTGATGTCACAACCACCGGCGCCTTCGCCCCGAGAAGTACACCGCCGGACCTGCTTTCAGTTGTGTAGGTAAGCGCTTTGTAGAGCACGTTTCCTGATTCGATGTTTGGCATAAGAAGGATATCCGCATGTCCCGCAACCGGGCTCTTGATGCCCTTATGCTCTGCAGCTTCAATGCTCAGCGCATTATCCAGTGCAAGTGGTCCATCCACTATACAGCCCTTGATCTGTCCTCTGTCGTTCATCTTGGAGAGCATTGCCGCATCAATTGTCGCCTGCATCGCTTCATTTACGACTTCAACCGCACAGACAACGGCAACCTTTGGTGTCTCAATGCCAAGACTTCTGACAAAGCCTACAGCATTGGTCAGGATCCCCATTTTTTCCTTAAGTCCCGGATAGGTGTTCATGGCCGCATCCGTCACAAAAAGCATTCTGTCATAGCCGGGCACTTCGAAAGCCGCCAGATGGCTGATGAGATTTCCTGTGGCAAGACCTGTTTCCTTATCCAGAACCGCTCTTAAAAGTGATTTCGTATCCACAAGACCTTTCATCAGAATATCGCATTTACCTTCGCGAACAAGGTTTGCAGCAATCTTTGCCGCTTTCGCCGGATTCTTCTCGTCTGTGATCGCAAACACTTCTTCAATCTTCAGTTCAGACAGTAGCCTCTCGATCTTCTCCTTGTCACCCACAAGGTGTGCATCGCAGAGTCTCAGCTCTTTTGCCTTTGCCACCGCCTGAAGCACCGGCTCATCTTCTGCCGCCGCAACCGCGATGACCCGCATGCGGTCACTCCCTTTTACTTTCTCATAGATCTCATTAAAACTTTTCACTAAGTATTTCCTCCCGATAGCGCAATGGCTCTTCTTCATTACTAAGTACTCTTCTTGCGCCTTCATATAGGGATTTCATTTCCAGTTCTCCTGGAATGATTTCCACAGGTGCAATAAACTCAACATATTCCTTGATCATACCCGTCATCATGCTTGAATAGGCAAGGCCTCCAGTGAGGATAATCGCCTTGACATCACCTTTAAGTACCGTCGCACTGGCTCCGATTTCTTTTGCAATCTGGTAGGCCATCGCCTGATAGACCTTTGCTGCATAATCGTCACCGTCATGGATCATTCTTTCCACTTCCCTGGCGTCGCTGGTGCCAAGATGTGAAGCAAGACCTGAACCTCTCTGGAACTTTCTGAGCAGTCCCTTCATATCGTATTCTCCACTGAAGGCGTACTTG
>DAMDIS010000132.1:0-6980 GCA_032100885.1 Proteiniclasticum sp. | reverse complement strand
CATCGATGATCAGCTGCTTGACCGCTTTGATCTCTGCACGGATTTCATCATCCACGCCCCACATAACCTTTGGTGGTGCACTCATGCCATACTTTTCCATATAGGGGAAGATGATGTTTTCCTTCCTTGAATAATGCTTGTCGATATCCCAGAGCATATTGATGTCCTGAAGAAGAAGATTCTTTACAGGTGCTTCTGGATGGTTGATGAATGCATCAAGCTTAGGCAGGATGTCTTCATCAAGAAGGTTTGTCAGTGCATAGTTTTCTTCTCTCAGGACCCTTACTGGGTGTCCGATGCTCTCCTCTTCCTTGCTTCTTGTGTGAACTTCATCCACAGATCCCTTGAAGATATCCGCATGGACATCACAGAGGTTCTGGATTTCTTCAACGGTCATTCCTTCAGCGATGAGGTTCTGCTCCATCTGAGAAATCTCATAAGAAGATACACCCTGGAAGTTCGCTCTGAATTCTTCTTTGACCACATCAGGTGATACACCTTCATGCAGCTTGAGGATCATGCCCTTTAGCAGTTCCTGTCTTTTGTTTCTGTTGCTGTCGCTCATTTCTCTGTTATTGATTACGTTGCTCATATTCCCTCCACTTGTTTCGTCTCTTTCGAGTCTGTAATAGTGATTCCCTTATTCTGAAAGGCTTCAATGATTTTTTCCATTGGTATGCCTTTTGCATCTGAAGCTTTTGGCAGCGTCATGATCTTTCCCATGGTCTTGAGCATGACTGGATTTACGATTTTATCAAAGCCGAGTTCCTTTAATGCATCTGCAGCTTCCGGACAGTTTGTGACAATGTCAAAAATGCTGTCATTTATATCAATGGTCAAACCGATCAACTCCTACTTTACTATGGCTCTATTTTAATATGAGGTGCTTTGCTAAAACTTTGACCTAAATCAAAATTATTAAATTAATTCTTCACACGACACGTAAATCATACCATTTTAGTCGGGATTTGAAAATAGTATTTCTCAACTTTTTTGTTTTTTTACTTATTCTTAACCAATTTCAGCCCACATTCCTTTATAATATAAATATAGATGGAATATTTAGATAATTTAAGGAGGAATCGAAATGTCGAGAGTTGTATTCTATCACAGGAGATTCAAAGTCCTTCAGATTGGTCAATCCTCTTATGTCATTGTAAGAAAGCATACCAGCAGTTATGGTGAACACTCCCATCTATCCTCACTTCAGGGAGCCATCCAGCTCATCAGACTCATCGATCATGGACTGATGCCAAATTCCGATTATCTTAAGGAATCCGCTCGAAGGATCCTCAAGGAGAAGGAATTCAATAGATTGAAAGTACTCAGCTGAAAATGCAGAGAATCCCCAGTGAAGATGAATTTCTTCTCTGGGGATTCTTGTTTATTTTCTGATCTGTCCGTTTCCGAAGATGATGTACTTGGTCGTGGTCAGCTCTTTCAGTCCTACCGGTCCTCTTGCATGAAGCTTCTGGGTGGATATGCCCATTTCTGCGCCCATCCCCATCTCCGAACCGTCTGTGAATCTGGTCGATGCATTGACATAGACTGCAGCGGCATCCACTTCATCAAGGAATTTCATAGCCCTTTCATAGTCCTTTGTGATGATGGCTTCGGAATGACCTGTACCGTACTTTTCGATATGGTCCATGGCTTCATCCAGATCCTTCACCGTTTTAAGGGACATGGCAAGATCAAGATACTCCGTTCCGTAATCTTCCTCTGTGGCTTTGTTGAACTCTGGGATGACCTCTCTTGCTCGTTCATCTGCCATTACTCTTACACCGTAAGGTTCAATTCTTCCCTTCAGAAGAGGAAGGAATTCTTCGGCGATGTCTTCATGAACAAGAAGCGATTCCATGGCGTTGCATACTCCTGTTCTCTGGGTCTTGGCATTCACGATGATGTCCAGAGCCATGTCAAAATCTGCACCCTCATCCACGTAGACATGGCAGTTGCCCACACCGGTCTCGATAACCGGCACTGTCGCCTCTTTCACCACTCTCTGGATGAGCTTTGCGCTTCCCCTAGGGATGAGCACATCCAGGTATTCATTCATTCTCATGAATTCTCCGGCCGTCTGATAGGAAAGATCTTCAATAAGCTGCACCATATAGGGATCATGACCCAGCTGCTCAAGGGTATCCTGAATGATGGTGACCAGTATTTTGTTGGAGGTGATGGCTTCCTTGCCTCCTCTTAAAATCAGCGCGTTGGAGGATTTAAGGCACAGGGCTGCCGTATCTATGGTCACATTGGGTCTTGATTCATAGATGATGCCCACAACCCCCAGAGGAACGCTCTTTTTGCCTACCTTCAGTCCGTTGGCCAGGGTTTTCATCTCTCTTGTTTCACCCACAGGATCTTCCAGCTTTTCCACAATGGAGAGGCCTTCTTTCATGGACAGAACCCTCTGCTTATTCAGCAGGAGACGGTCAATGAGCGCCTCTGAAAGCCCGTTCTCTTTTCCTCTACACAGATCAGCTTCATTGGCAGTGATGATTTCGTCCATTCTCTTTACAAGGTTTTCACCCAGTGTGTGGAGAATGCGATTCTTCTCTGTTGTGCCGAGCTTTGAAAGTTTTCTCGCCGCTTTTTTCGCCTTTATTCCGATTTCCGCTATCATGCTTTTTTCCCTCCTACAAATAAAGTCCCCACTTTTTCACCATTCAGGATCTGTTCAATGGCTTCATTGCTGCTTCCATTTGCAAGAACCACATGAATCCCTCTTTTTGTGGCGTACTTTGCCGCTTTGATTTTTGTGATCATGCCTCCAGTACCAAGCTTTGTGGAGGAATCCTTGGCAATGGATTCGATATGATCATCTATAACCATAACCTTGTCCATGAGCTCAGCGTCAGGATCAAGTTTCGGATCGTCTGTATAGAGTCCGTCGATATCCGACAGAAGAATCAGAAGATCCGCATCCACAAGTCCCGCCACCACAGCAGATAAGGTGTCATTGTCTCCGAAGATGATCTCATCTGTCGAGATGGTGTCATTTTCATTCACGATGGGGATGATGTGATTTCTCAGCAGCTCGCCCAGTGTGTTCTTTGCGTGATATTTCATGAGCTTGTCCGTCTCCACCTGTTTCGTCACGAGAATCTGAGCCACCTGATAGTTGTATTCATGGAAGAACTTCTGGTACATATTCATGAGAACAACCTGACCGACAGCCGCAGCTGCCTGCTTGCCCTGGATATCCCTTGGTCTTTCGTTCAGATGCATTCTCTGGGCGCCCACTCCGATGGCACCGGATGATACAAGAACCACTTCATAGCCTCTGTTTTTGATGTCGGAGAGCATCCTTGCAAGATGTTCCATACGGTAGATATTGATGAGACCACTTTCATGGGCGATGGTTGATGTGCCCACCTTGATCACAACCCTTTTTATTCCCTTTAGTTCTTCTCTTTCCATGACTCCATACCATCCTCACTCATTACTTACGTTTTCCTTATTCTAAATTTACAGGCCCCATTAATCAAGTCATTTTGCGCATTATTCCCGAAGTGGAGGAGGTAAACGATTCAAAGACTCATGAAAGGCAATGTTTGCCCTATAAAACTGCATTTTGTATACCTCCGGTTTTTCCGCACTTTCCGTTAAAGAGAAGAAGACATCTCATTCCCATAAGATGTCTTCCTGAACTGTTCTAAGCGATTTCTTCTTTCCTCTCTCTTTTGACAATGTATTTGTGGTAGATCTCGTCTACAACAACAGCAATGGCATTGTCACCGGAGACATTGGCCGCGGTTCCGAAACTGTCCTGAGTCAGATAGAGCGTAACCAGCAGCTGTCCGATCGTACCTGTAGGATCGATGCCTACGATGGTAAGAAACGGCAGTGCGCTCATGATGGCTCCTCCTGGAGCACCAGGCGCTGCAACCATGGCTACACCGAGCATCGCGATGAACCCTGCCATAAGACCGAACCCGTGAGGCAGTCCATACATGAGAAGCACTGCAGTGACGCAGCTTGTTATGGTGATGATGCTTCCGGCAAGATGGATTGTTGCACACAGAGGCACCACGAAATCACGAATCTCCTTGGAAACGCCGTTCTTTCTTGCACATTCAACATTGACCGGTATGGTTGCAGCAGAAGACTGTGTTCCTATGGCTGTAACATATCCCGGAATCTGATTTCTGATCAGTGTAAGAGGATTCTTCTTGGAGAAGGACCCGGCAGCAAAGAACATGAACGTGACATAGGAGAGATGCATGAGGATCACCACGACAAATACCTTCCAGAAGATGGAAAGCACGGAGAACACTGCTCCTGAATAGCTCAGATTCATGAAGTTGCCGAAAATATAGATCGGCAGTCCAGGTATGATCAGGGTGTTCAGAAGCTTTGTGATGATTTCGCTGAAATCCCTGAAGAACCCGTACATCATCTGACCCTGACCCTTCCCTCTCAGGTAGGAGATGCCGATTCCAAACATGAAGGAAAACACGATGGCTGCTGTCACATCAATCATCGGACTGAGCGGTATGGAGAAAAGAGTAGTCAGGCCGCTGCCCGATTCGCTGATTTTCTCCACCAGTTCAGGACTGATGAATGAAGGAAAGAAAGCAGAGGCTACGACATAGGCCAGTGTACCTGCCACAAGTGTAGAACCGTAGGCGATGAACGTTGTCACGCCCAGAAGTTTTCCTGCTCCTTCTGTAAGATCGGCAATTCCGATGATGACATAACCGAGAATCATAAGCGGAATGATGAAGGAAAGAACCGAACTGAAAACTGCCGAAAAAGTTACCGGTATTCTGAGCAGCGCTTCAGGCAGAAATTTCATCTGCCCCACCAGAATACCGAGAATAATGGCGATGATGAGTTTCGGGACGAGTCCCAGCTTTTTCTTTGTCATGATAAATCCCCCTAGATGAGCCCTGATGCATATACTTCACACAACTGTATCAGAGACTTCCAATTTAATCTGTCTCTCTATGACATACACATGTATTCACAGCGAGAATGTTTTGATTATACTCTACCCAAATACGGTTTGGCAATACCTTTTTTCATGTTCACGTTTACATTTTAGAAACATTTCAGAAATGAAAAAAAGATATGAAAGAGCATCATTTTCTTTCATATCTTCATTCAGTTTATGTTCTGTCCAGTTTCACGATTTCACCGTAAGGATCCTTCTCACCTGTGATGAGGTTCCTTATGATCTTTGCTCCGGCCATGCTGTATACCGTGCCGTTTCCTTCATAGCCGAGAATATAGAAATGATTGGGATTCCCGGGGTCGGCGCCTAGAAGAGGAAGCCCGTCCTTCACCGTACCGAAAAGTGCATTGTAGGTATTTTCCACATCCAGGACAAGCTCTTCAGCCATCATGTCCGATACCTCGGATTTCAGTTCCTCCACTTTACCGTCAATGTAGTCTTCATCCGTTACGAGCTCGTCAGTCTCCTCATCAAGACCGCCTGCGATGATTCTTCTGTCCTTGCTTGTTCTGAGATAGAGATAAGGATTTTTCGTTTCCCAGATCATGACCTCTTCAGGCCATGGCTCCTTTTCAAGAGGACTTGTGACCAGGACATAGGTTCTATTTATGCTGATCAGGTCTTTGACCAGATCGTATTTTTTCGCATACCCCGTTGCGAAGATGCAGTACCTGAACGTGATGGTATGCCCAGTGAATGTTCTGATCTGATGCTCTTCCCTGGAATCCAGATCGATCTCGGAATTCGGATAGATGGTGACGCCTTCCTTGAGATTATGCTTCGTGACCCCTCTGATAAACGCTACCGGATTCACATCAGCATCACCTTCTATAAGGAGAGCTCCTGGGCATTTCACTTTGTACCTTTTCAGCGCTTCTTCCTCATCAAGATAGGACACACTCATTCCCTGGGTCTTCAGGGCTTCATATTCTTTTCTGATTTTCTCCACATCTTCAAGTGTCGAAGCGCAGTACAGACTTTTTCTTCTGCGCAGATTGCTCAGCTGAAGCTTTTCATCAATCTGAAAAAGATCGTCAAGAGCGATTTCACACATCTTGTAGAAACCTCTGGCTTTCTCTTCACCGATTTTCCCGATGAATTCAGAGAGCATGGTATCGCTGCTGACCTGAAGGAGCCCGGTATTAGCGCTGCTGCTGCCTTCTGCGATATTTTTCGCATCGATCATGGTAATCTTTAAGCCCTTCAGCTGACTGAGCATATACGCGCTTAAAGTCCCTGACATCCCTGTACCTATGATCAGGACATCCGTCTGAATGTCTTCTCTAAGCGGTGTCAGATCAAATGGATCCTCATCTTTATCCCAGTATGTCATTCCGTTGATCAGCTTTCTCATTAAACATCTTCTCCTTACCGTCATGTTCAGGTACTATGAAGCCTTCCTCATTTCGCTCTGCGTTCATCCTCGTTTTTGTAGATAATTTTCAGAACAGTCGTCTCTCTTCTCACCCACTCTCTCATTTTCGGATTCTCGTTCATAATCCTATCATTACTCTTAAATGCTTCCTCCACTTTCAGCCATCTGGCTTTCAGACAGAGTTCTTTCTCGTGCTGACTGAGGCTCGGCTTGCATACGGTCTTGACGTCATCACAAAGACAGTAGTGAGAGACCATTTCAAATATATTCTCTGGCTGCATGTAATCTGCTCTGCGCTCGATGATCTGACCCAGCTTTCTGCCGAATCTCCCCATCTCGCAGCCGGTCTCCTCAAGAAGCTCACGTCTGAGCGCCTCTTCATGGGTTTCCCCTGCCTCTACACCACCGCCGGGGAACTTGAAATCTCCGTTTATGGTATGCACCATGAAGATCTTTTCTTCTTCCATAACCACTGCACGGACAGCCTCGCGATGATAAACATTTCTGTTTCCGGTTTCCTCTTTTTCCATACCCAAAAGCAGATCAAACACCATAATACCGTTGCCAAAACCTTATAAAACTCTATAAAGCATGTTTGATTCCCTGTTCATCATACTCCATTTGGCCTGGGCTACTCTGGTTTTT
>DAMDIS010000131.1:5792-7139 GCA_032100885.1 Proteiniclasticum sp. | reverse complement strand
TCGTAACAAGCAGTCCAGGAGGCGGCTCCGACATCTTCACAAGAATGATCTCAGACATCATGGCAACTGAAGACATCGTGGATTCAACCTTCGTTGTGACCAACAAGACAGACGGCGGCGGAGAAATCGGACGTAATGAAGTGGCAAACCTTAAAGGGGACAAAGCGAACAACACGCTTCTTACCTTCAACAGCGGAGACCTTATGCCAATGGTTCAGAACACAAAGAACCGTGCAGCAAACTTCAAGATCCTTGCCATCATGGCTGTGGACAAGCAGCTGATCTTCAAGGGTGAATCCACAAAGTATGAAACTTTCGAAGAAGCCATCGAAGCGGCCAAGAACGGCGAAAGCGTTGTTATCGGCGGATCAAAGGGTGACGATATCGCAACCTACGAAGCGATGATCGAAGAAATCGGCGTGTCCAAGGACAACATGAAGTTCATCACTCACGACTCAACAGGAGATGCCATCACAGCAGCCCTCGGCGGACATGTGGAATTCGTTCTTTCTAAGCCAGCTGCAGCGACTCAGTATGTTGAAGCAGGATCACTGATTCCGGTTCTTGCACTTTCAAATGAAAGATACACAGGAAACCTTGAATCAGCACCTACACTCAGCGAAATCGGAGACTACGAGAACGTTGAGATTCCAGTCTGGAGAGGCGTGGCAGCACCAGCAGAAATGAGCGATGCAGCAGTAGCTTACTGGACTGAAGCCCTTGAAAAGGTATCAGGAACTGACAAGTGGACTAACGACTACATCGAAAAGAACAAGCTCATCCCTGAATACAAAAACAGCGCAGATGCAACATCCTATGTAGTCCAGTACGAAAAAGACTTCATGGAAGCAAACGGCCTGAAGTAAGAAGAGTAAATCTGTGGAAGAGGCAGGAGGAAAGATCATCCTGCCTCGATCCATGAAACTAAAGCGGAATGACAAAAGAATGGAGGAAGATCATGAGTAACAAACCAATCATAGGACTGATACTAGGAGATGCGGCAGGAGTGGGTCCTGAAATCATCGCAAAACTTGCTGCAGGAGATTTTTACAGCGCATACTGCAGACCTGTCGTTTTAGGGGATGCAAGAGTGCTTAAGAAAGGTGCTGAAGCTTCCGGTGTGGAACTTGAGATGGAAATCATCGGTTCCATAGATGAGGCCACCTGGGAAAAGGGCATTCCTGTACTGGACCAGAAGAATCTTGATCCTGATACCGTAAACTATGGAGAACTGAGCATAGAAAGCGGCAAGGCTGTTCTTGATCTTCTGAAACTGTCGACAGATCTGTACAAGGAAGGCAAAATCCACGGGTTCTGCTTTG
The DNA here is from genome assembly GCA_032100885.1 of Proteiniclasticum sp. GTDB lineage: Bacteria > Bacillota > Clostridia > Clostridiales > Clostridiaceae > Proteiniclasticum. The sequence goes on along the minus strand of DAMDIS010000131.1, from coordinate 5,817 downwards.
GACCGCTGAATAAATCCGCCATGAT
>DAMDIS010000131.1:0-5782 GCA_032100885.1 Proteiniclasticum sp. | reverse complement strand
GAGAAATCAACTTTGTATCGGATCTCTACACCACAAGAACAACGAGCCATATTCCCATAAAGGATGTCAGTGCTCACCTTACAGAAAACACCATAACAAGAGCCATAAACCTTGCAAGCACCACGCTAAAGGCTGCGGGCATAGAAAACCCGAGACTTGGTGTTGCAGCGCTCAACCCTCATGGAGGAGCGCACGGCAAGGGCGGAAGAGAAGAGATCGATATAATCACACCGACCATCGAAAAGATGAAGGAGGCGGGCATCAATGCCAGCGGACCCTATCCATCGGATATTCTCTTCATCAAGGCCTTCAATGGAGACTTCGACGGTGTCGTGACCATGTATCATGACCAGGGACAGATCGCACTGAAGCTCAAAGGCTTCGATCAGGGCATCACCATTGCCGGTGGTCTTCCTGCACCGATTGTGACCTGTGCCCACGGTACAGCTTTCGATATCGCAGGAAAGGGTATCGTGAAGACATCCGCATTTGAAAATGCCGTGAAGATGGCATCAAAAATGGCAGCGAACTTGATGAACCAGAAATAATGGTATGGGGGAGGTGAAAGCCTCCCCATCGTTTTACGGATAATTAAGCGCTCTGTGAGATTTTCCATGCAGAACCCTTGAAGATGTGATAGATTCAAAGAAATGAGTTCTGCAACGATTACCGATTGGCACAAAAAAACGGGAGATGCAGAAAAGAAAGATTTCTTGCAAAAAAGTTAGTGAGGGAAAAGAATGAAAAGCATAGCACTTATCCATACCGTGAAAAGCGTCGCAGATACCTTTGATGAAAAGATCAGAGAAACATTGTCCGAAGAGGTGAAAATCTACAATCTTCTGGATGACTATCTTGCGATTCATCCCAATGAAGTGGGGGAATTCACGAAGAACAACAAAGACAGACTCTATAACGATCTGGTGAATGCCGAGCTTACAGGAGCCGACCTCATCGTTGTGACCTGCTCGACACTGACACCGTTTGTGGAGCAGTTCAGGCAGCATCTTTCCGTACCGGTCATCGCCATCGATGATGCCATGGGGAAGAAGGCAGTGACCACGGGCAGCCGTATACTGGTTTTTGCCACGGCAGAAAGTACTGTCGCGCCTACCTTAAACAAGCTGAAGAAAGAAGCAGAAGCTAAGGGAAAAGAGATTTCATTTTCAGATCTGGTTAACGGGGAAGCGTTCAAAGCCCTGAAAAAGAGCGACATGAAGCATCATGACGAGCTACTGAAAGAACAGGCAAAAGAGATCAGGGACGTGGACTACATCGTTCTTGCCCAGGCTTCCATGGCTCATCTGGAAGACGAAATATCTGAAATCACAGGTATTCCTGTCATTTCCAGTCCAAAGCTTTGTCTTGAGGAAATCAGAGCCTTCATCGAGAAGGCTCAGTAAGAAGGAAGATCCACGCTCTGGCTACAAGAATATATCAGCGTTACAGTTACTGAGACAGATAAAAATACAGATACAGATACAGAAACAGAAAGGTACAAATGAATAAGGCTTAGGAGGAAGACTAAATTGAAATACTTTTTAGACAGTGCAAAGATGGACGAAATCAAAACAGCCTATCATACCTTCGGGATTGACGGCGTCACCACCAATCCGAAACATGTCATGAATAGCGGAAAATCATTTTACGCTTTTCTTGAGGAAATCTCTACTTGGGTAAAAGAGGAAGGCTTGGAAGGGAAGGAAGTGTTCCCCGTATCGGTGGAAATCGATCCGAACTTCACCGATCCTAAGGATATGTTGGATATGGGCATAAAGGTTGCAAAAATCAGCACAAACTTTGTCATCAAGATCCCCTGCACAGAAGCAGGCATAGAAGCGGCTAGAAAACTGGAAAATATGGGCATCAGAACGAACCTGACCCTTGTCTTTTCTGCGGCTCAGGCCATCATCGCCGGAAAGAACCGCTCCATGTTTGTCTCTCCTTTCATCGGATGGAAGGAAGCCAACGGAGAAGACTGCAGAAAGTACATCGAGGACATCTCAAAGATCTACGACAACTTCGGGTATAAGCGCAAGACAGAAATCATCTGCGCAGCCATAAGAACCCCCAAGCAGATGGTGGACTGCGCACTGGCAGGAGCGGATATCGTAACTGCAGGCATAGATGTTTACCGTGACAGCTTCAAACATCCTTTTACAGATAAGGGAATCGGAATCTTCTGTGATGCCTGGAACAATACAGCAGTGTAAGACGGAATCCAATAGAAACAGATAAATACATCATTCATAATCCAAAGAGCACTGTTAATTTAAGCAGTGCTCTTTTTCATATTAATGAATCCTCATGAATGGGTAAACTGAGCATGATTTCAATGGATACTGGCGAAAAACACGCTTAGAATTAATGGGATTTGATGATAAGATGGTACTAAGAAATACAAGGATGTGAAAAGTATGATTAAAGTAGGCATTATAGGCATCGGTCATATCGCAGAAGACTACATCGCCATGTTCGCAAAAGGCCTCATCAAAGACGCAGAGCTTTCCGCTCTGACCTCAAGAAACAGAGAGAACCTTGAAAGAATCAGGAAAGAATATGATCTCAAGGAGACAGAGCTTTATTCAAGCCTTGAAGAAATGCTTTCGGCTGACACTGTCGATGCGGTCCTTATTACAGCGCCCCATGTGTATCACCCGGATATGGCAAGAAAGCTTCTTGCAGGCGGAAAACACGTGATGATCGAAAAGCCCGTAGGCATCAGAATCAGGGAAGTGGAAGCGCTGAAAAAAGAAGCCGATGCCTATCCTCATCTTAAAGTGGGGGTCATGTTCAACTACAGAAGCAGCGACATCTACAGGTTCGTCAAAGGCCTTGCTGACAGCGGAGACATGGGCGAACTAAGACGCGCCATCTGGCAGGTGACGAATCTTTACAGGACCTACGACTACTACAATCAGACCATCTGGAGAGGAAGCTACAAATCTGAAGGGGGAGGCGTCCTCATCAATCAGGCCATCCATCAGCTGGATACGCTTCTCTGGATGACCGGCATGCCCGAAAGAGTCGCCGCATTCACAAAAGAAGGGTTCCACAGACCCATCACTGCTGAAAACGACGTGATGATCCATATGGTCTTCAAGAACGGCGCATCGGGACAGTTCCTCACAGGAACCCATGAAAGTCCGGGAACGAACCGGTTCGAGCTTTCCTTCAGCAAAGGTCAGATCGTCATCGAAAATGACAGCAAAGTGAGAATCACAAGGCTTGATCTGGATGAGGAAGATTTTGCGAAAGAGACGAAGGAGAACTTCCCTGAAGTGCCATACAAAGTGGAAGAGAGAACCTTCGAGAAGCAGCCGAACAAGATCCTTCAGGCAAGGCTCATCAACAATTTCGTCCAGTCCGTACTTGGACGCGAAGAGATCATCTGCCCCTTAGAGGAAGGCCTTAAGAGCGTTAGAATGATCAACGGAACCTACATGTCCGCATGGACGGAAAAAGCAGTTCCACTGGATTTTGATCCTGAAGACTATGAAAAGGCCCTGGATGAGAAGATCAGGCAAGAAGAAGGGTAAGGTCCTTCTCATCATTAAAAGAAGTGGAGACCAGAGAAGAAGGCCTGTGAGGAGATTTGAGGATCCACCCGCAGGTCTTCTTCAATGTCCTCCATATATGGCCGGGTATGCCATGGACAGCCAGGTTATATGAACATTTTGAATATTCCCGGTCATCTTTCTTTAACATCTAAAAAAAATACTCTATACTAATATCATTATATTTGTGATAAAGATTATTTTGTTATGGAAACAATAACAAAATACTTTGAATGTGGAAGGAATGATCATATGCGTATTTTTTTCATGGGTAAGCATGGTGGAAGTCATCCCAAAGAAAATAAGGAACGGACAGAGAATATAGCGATTGAAACGGCAAAGGTGCCCAAAGAACTGGTATTCCCGGTATCCATGCATATCGGAAAACCTGCAAAACCTCTGGTTTCTGAAGGAGATGACGTTAAAATCGGAACGATGCTCGCCGAAGCGGACGGCAAGATATCCGCACCGGTCCATTCTTCCGTGTCAGGAAAGGTCACGAAGATTGAAAAGAGAATGACTCAGAACGGGATGGCGGACTGCATCGTCGTTGAGAACGACGGTAAGGACACCTTCATCGATTCCATTAAAGAGCAGGAAGACATCAGCGACCCTAAAGTGATTCTGGAGAAGGTGGTGAGTGCCGGGATCGTGGGTATGGGCGGAGCCGCTTTTCCGACGGCAGTGAAGCTTGACCCGCCGCCAGGAAGCACGATCGATACCCTCATCGTAAACGGAGCTGAATGCGAACCTTACTCCACATCCGATTACAGAGTGATGCTTGAGTATACGGAAGAGATCATCAGGGGAACAGATGTTGTACGAAAACTCTTTCCAAAGCTCAGGATGATCTATATCGCCATAGAAGACAACAAGCCTGACGCGATCCTTGCTTTAAAGGGAGCGGTGAAGGACTACCCGGATATTACCGTGCAGACCCTAAGAACCATGTACCCTCAGGGCTCAGAAAAGAACCTCATCAAGAATCTCACTGGAAGAGAAGTCAGACCGGGAGGTCTGCCTGCTGAGGTCGGCACGGTGGTCATGAACATTTCCACTGTCCGGGCGGTGTATAGAGCGGTCAAGCTTGGAGAGCCTCTCTATCAGAGAGTGATCTCCGTATCGGGAACGCCAGTGAAAAATCCGAAGAATCTTCTGGTTCGAATCGGAACCCCGGTGGAATCCCTCCTTGAGGAATGCGGCGGCTTTACGGAAGAACCGGCAAAGATTCTCAGTGGTGGACCCATGATGGGCAAAGCCCTGGCGGATGTCGGTGTACCGATTCTTAAGGCCATGACGGCCATTACGGTTTTAAATGCGAAGGAAGCGAAGATCGGGGAAGAGAGCGACTGCATCATGTGCTCGGAGTGCTTAAATGTGTGCCCTGTCAATCTTCAGCCGATTCTCATCAGCGAAGCCTACAAAAGAGGCGACGTGGAAAAGGCCCTTGGTGCCATGGACTGCATAGAATGCGGAAACTGTTCCTATATCTGTCCGTCCAAGATCCCGCTGCTGGAAAACATCAGAGAAGCGAAAGCGGCCATAAAAGCGCAAGAGCAGAAGGAGGGGAAATAGCATGCTGACGAATATCAGAGGAAAACTGGCAACTGGTCCTTCCCCTCATGTTAGGGTCCCAAGAACCACGGCCTGGGTCATGAATCAGGTGCTCATCGCACTGATGCCTCCAACTGCAGCGGCTGTATACTTCTTCGGATGGAAAGTGCTGCTTCTCGTTGCCCTAGGCATCGTAACTTCTGTGGGCAGCGAATATCTCTATCAGAAGCTAACCTATAAAAAGATCACCATAAACGACAAAAGCGCCATGGTCACCGGTGTTCTCCTAGGTCTCAGCCTTCCTGTCAGCGCCCCCTGGTGGACCGTTGTCATCGGATCTCTCTTTGCCATCATCGTGGTGAAGCAGATGGCCGGAGGAATCGGCAGGAACAGGTTCAATCCGGCTGTTGCGGCCAGAGTCATGCTGAAGGCGTTCTTTACCCCTTGGATCACAAACTGGGTACTTCCCGGACCGGATGCCGTATCGGCAGCTACGCCTCTTGAATATCTCGGTAATGGCGCAAAAGTTGTGGCAGAGGCAGTGCCGAGTCTAAGCGATCTCTTCTTCGGTTTCAATCTCGGCGGAAATGCAGGAGAAACCAGCAAGGCACTCATCCTTGTGGGTATGATCTATCTTATTGCAAGAAGAATCATCAACCCCAAGATTCCTG
>DAMDIS010000130.1:0-7167 GCA_032100885.1 Proteiniclasticum sp. | reverse complement strand
ACAAGGCCTGAACTCTTTTAAGGTTAGCCGATGCAGTGGTATAAACATACTTTGCCACTGGTTGCGAACCTACAAATGAAACTGCTTTGATTTCTTCATGGTTTAACATGGAATTCACAACCTGATGCCCACCGTGCACAATATTCAGAACCCCTTCGGGCAATCCTGACTCCATAAGAAGTTCTGCCAGCCTATTCGCCAGCAATGGTGTTTTCTCTGATGGTTTCAGAATGAAGGTGTTTCCCATGGCAATAGCCAATGGAAACATCCAGCAGGGAACCATCATGGGGAAATTAAAGGGACTGATCCCACCTACTACGCCAAGAGGATATCTGTATTCTGCAGATTCTATTCCGGTCGCGATGTCAGGAAGATGTCGTCCCATCATCAAAGTAGGTGCACCCGCTGCGAATTCAACGCATTCAATTCCTCTATTTACTTCACCCCTGGCTTCACTGAGACTTTTCCCATTTTCTCGAACAATGACCCTGGCAAGTTCCTCATGATTCGCCATCAATCTGTTTTGATAATTAAAAAGAATTCTGGCACGTTGCGGAACCGGCGTCTTCGACCACTTCGAATATGCACTTTTTGCCGCATTGACAGCTTCTTCAAAATCCTGTGCAGTTGACATAGGTACCTTTCCAAGAATCTCCTCAGTGGCTGGATTATAGATCTGTTCATATATTTCGGTCTCTGATTCCACCCATTTGTTGTTGATAAAATTCTTAAGTTTATTCATAATCCCTCCATCTATACATCTTTGTCCAATCTGATAGCCTTTACACTCGTTATTACTTTAAATAAAGTGTCTTCATCTCCTACATTTCCCGGAAAAATAATCATGGGAAATGATTCTCCTTTTTCTCCTTCCATATCAACCCAAACAGGTATCCCTTTTTCAATCTGGCCTATGACCCTGGCTTTTCTCACTTTCATGGCCTTTGTGACAAGGTCACTGGATGTAATCCCTCCTTTGGCTATTAGATATCTCGGTTCACATGAGATTCCTGTAACAATACTGACAAGCATATTGGATATTTCCTCTGAAAGCTCCTCTGAAGAGAATCCTTTGAAATCGTCAGGTGAAAGCTTCGTTCTCGATGTATATAGAACTACATCTTTCCCTGATACAATATGGTTGGAGATTTCATCTGAAATGCACCTAATCTTCTCCAACGAGTCAAAGCTGCCTATTATATCAGCGGGATCCACGCAGATGGGGATTATATCCTGATCGTGGTCGATCACATATGAGAGCTGTACAGTCGTTTTTCCTACATAAGATCCAACAACCGTCAGCCCTCCTGCTTTAGTTCTGATATTTACGATTTCTTCACCCGACAGTCTGTATCCGTTAACCCGATTACCTAAAACTGCTGCAAAAGACGCTGCTCCTCTTATGATGAAGTTCTTTCCTGTAAGTAATGCATCAATAAAAGGCAGCGAAAAATAGGCAAGGTCTATATATTCAAGCGCATTGACAATAAGCCGATCCTCATTATTCATCTCTAGAAGAACTTTCATTATTTCATTGTATTTCTTTGATCGGATTGACTCTAATGAAATGGAACTGATCTGTTCTTCCCTAATCTTTCCCAATGATTTCTCTTTCATATACTCTCTTAGGTTGCTCGCGCTAAACGCAAAGTCCTTATCTCCAGCATACTCCGTTTCTCCTACAGGTATATATTGATTCTTCTGCTGAACATAGTGCACATTCTGATATGTGATACGCGCACCTTCACCAAAAAACGGGATGAATACTTCCCCATCAATTTTATACTGTTCTGTAAGGATCTCTTTCAGAACATCTACTTCCAAAGGGTAGTGCCCTCTTAAAGTGGAATCCGATCTGCTGTATACGAGATACTGCATTCCGGTCTTTTCCGATGCTTTCATGATATTTTCTGCAATCTCTTTGTGGACTTCTCTGCTCCTGTCCTCGGACAATGCTCTGGAGTTTGTCAGTATATAAAAGATACTGTTGTCTTCAGAAAATGCCTCTGTAATGGTTTCTTCCTGCCAATCCGTATAAATGATCACATCATGGACTGTCTGTGTTCCTGTTGGGTCATCATCCAATACAATGATCTTTCTGTTTAGATTTCTGATTTTGTCACTCAAGTTATCAAAAATTATATCTCTATCCTGTCGATTCCAGGATTTCTCATTTATTTCCATAAGTGTTTTCTTATTTCATGGATATGCATGAAATCTCCTTTTTCCAGAATCAGCTCAGAAGCTCCAGCATTTTCTCTCAACTGCTGTGGTGTTCTCGCACCAATGATGGCAGAAGTGACTCTCTCATCATTAGCAACGAAGGCTAGAGCAATCTGACCTGTAGTAACATGATACTTTTGCGCCAGATATTCAAGTTCTGAAACCACTAGTTTCGACTTGCTATAGAATGGCTCTTGAAAGAACGGATAGAATGATGTTCTTTTATCTGCAATATCCGAAGACTCCGTATTCTGAAACTTTCCTGTGAGCACTCCCGCAGCAAGAGAGCCATATGTGATGACACCGACATCATTTTTCTTGGCATAGTCCATTTCCTCTTCTTTTTCATTCGAAAGCACAGAGTACTGAGGCTCATAGCAATCCAACTCTGTAATACTTCTTATGATCTCGAGTTCTTCTTTACTGAAGTTCGAAACCCCAAAATAGCGAATCTTCCCTGTTTTTTTCATGTCGATGATTGCTGAGAGGGTATCTTCCAGAGGTGTATTCACATCAGGCCAATGAAGCAGTAGAAGATCCACATAATCTGTTTTAAGACGCCTTAATGATTCTTCCAATTCTGCTCTGATGGATTCTGGCCTCAGATCTCTATGATACTCATCACCCTTTCTTACTGTACCGCATTTCGTCGCAATGAAAGCCTGGCATCGCTTTCCAGATAGTGCTCTACCCAGTATCTCTTCTGATTTGCCTCTTCCATAGGATGGTGCAGTATCAAACAGATTGATCCCCAATTCTAATGCCTCACTTATCGTATTAAGCGCAAGCTGGTCATCTACACTTCTCCAGAAATCATTTCCATAAGCCCAAGTACCTAGTCCGATTACAGAAATCATTTCGTCTGTATTGCCCATTTTCTTATATCTCATTTAAAACAACTCCTATCTGTTTTTACCGTAACATTTCTGCAGCTTTCTTTACGCCTAGGACTGGACTTGTAAGGATTGGAACTTTAACATTCTTCAGCTCAGGAAGGAGAACTGTCATGCTCCCTTGAGCTAGAACAATCACATCACAGGTTTTTGAAGCTTTCCGAACCTCATCAAGAACAAGTCTATTATGCGTTTCTCTGTCATTTTCCTCCATGAGGATTCTTAATGCGCCGTCAACAAGATGTTCCTGTATCTCAATTTCCTTGTTCAGCATTACAGCTTTTTCCTTAATCAGATTGATACTTGGTGTTAACGTGCTCTTCACAGTTGCAATTACACCTATTCTTGCTCCCGATTTGACTGCTTCTTCAGCCATGGCATCATCCACTTTCAAGATAGGAATATCAGTTATGTTTTTAAGCTTCGAAATGCCATCTCCCATGGATGAGCACTGACTGAAAATCAGATCAGCTCCACCCTTTTCAGCAGCCTTAATATAGGAGGACAATCTGAATTCGATTTTTTCATCCACATAACCATTAAGCATCACATCTGCCAGAAGACTATCATCCACGATATTATGGATTTTCACATCAGGAGCAAACTCTCTGAATAGTTCATTCAGTTCATGATAAGAAACAAGACTTGTATGGATAATATATACTTTCTTCATTTATTTTTCACCCTTTCTTATTTGAGATTGAAGGACCAGTTTTCATTTTCGTTTTCAAGTAACCATGTATGTTTTTCATCGTTGATGCGTTCTGTCCATGGAGCCTCGTCAAAATGCCTGATCATCCATGTATAATACATTACATAACCCGGCGCAGATACTTGTGGATGGGTTTTCCCTCCTGGAATCTCCATAACACTGTCATTGGTCACTTTGTACACTTCATCATCCAAAAAGGCAGCCCCAAAACCGTGCGCCCGATTAAACTTATAATAATACACCTCTGGCTGAGGATGGTGATGTGGAATATAACTCGACCATCTTCCAGGATAGTTATACACTTCCCCCATGACGAGTCTGGATTTCGGGTTTATAGAATAATCAACAAATGTCACCACGGCTCTTTCAGCAGCCCCACCATAAAGATGCTCTCCAAATATTTCCGCCTTATTATCCTCCCTACCATAAAAAGCAGTTGGAAACTTCTCTTTATTATCGGTCATCTGAACGAGCAATTCAGAGTTCTCAAGTGCATTGATTTTCAATACTTCTCCTGTAGCGCAGTGAATCAGAGAAGCCTTCTCTTCGAATACGCTGGATCGGGACGCTTCTTTTTTGATTCCAATCGCTGAAAACTCAACCCTGCCCGACTGAAGCAGTACTATACACTCCTCTCCTTCGAGCTTTATAGTAAACTCATCTTCTTTCATCAATTTTAAAGTGCCAATATCCATCATCATGGGTCCTTCCCTATGAACCAGCCATTTAAACTTATTCTGCATGTTCAATAATTTCTTCTCCTTCCCACTCTTCAATGAATCTGTAGATCTCCTCGATGCTCTTCATTTCTTCACTGCAGGAATGACTTCGAACCAGCATGGCGGCATGAGCCCTCGCAAGCTTCAGCGACTCTTCAATAGGGAGTCCTTTCAAATATCCATAAAGAAACGCAGCTGCGTATGCATCTCCACCACCAAAGCCCTTCAACATTTTGACGGGATAAGGTTTTACCCTGTATGTTCCCTCCTTAGTATAAGCCGTGCTTCCTTCTTTGCCATTTTTGATGATAACCAGTTCTTTCCCTTTGGAGAGTAGATCCGTTATCTGCTTCTCCCTGTTATACCCACGCCCATATAAACGCTCTGACCTCTCATATTCTTCCTGGGAGCCAATGATGATATCTGCATAATCTGAAACAATCGAATAATAGACTGATACCTCTTCTTCACTTTTCCAGGAATAGTTGCGGTAATCAATATCAAAAATAATTTTAATATGATTTTTCTTAGCCAGAAGCATTGCTTTTAGAACCGCTTCTCTGGATGGTGACTGTGATAATGCCGTCCCTGATACCACCAGCAGCTTCCCTCTTTGCAGATAACTTTCTGCAATTTCACTGGGCTTCAAATTGAGATCGGCCACTCCAGTTCGATACATCAGTATGCTACTCTCCAGTTCACTTTTCATTTCCGTGAAAGTCAATCCGATATTGAGTCCTTCATCATCCACTTGAATAGCTTCAGTATCGATTCCCTCACTTTGAAATCTCTTTAAAACGAATCTTCCATGGGCATCGTCAGATATCTTGCCGATAAACCCAGTGCGTACCCCTAATCTTGAAAGCCCAACAGCAATATTTGCTGGTGAACCGCCTAAATATTTCTTAAAAGACAACGACTCCTCAAGAAGCCTATAATAGTCTGTGGGATTGTAATCTATTGCGATTCTCCCGATTAAAATGACATCTAGATCACTCATTTGCTTCCTCCATTTCGAAAAAGAACTCTTAAGACTATAATGCTTAAGAGTTCTGATTGCTATTCTTTACTGGTTATTTCCAAGGCACTCTTCGGATATCGGCCAGGAGAACCAATTAGATCCATATAGTCTTCCACAAATTTCTTCATTCCCTTTTCAGCTTCCATCATAAGATGCATAAAGTCTGTATTCGGTTCTTTCTCAAGTTTATCGAGAATCGCTTTTTTGCCTGCCTTGAATACATCTGTGCAAACATTGATTTTATTTATGCCATTCTGTACCGCTCTTTTTATATTATCAGAACCGGAACCGGAACCTCCATGAAGCACCAATGGCATTTTCAGCGTTTCTTTAAGTAGCTTTAATCTATCAAAATCAAGCTTTGGAACGAAACCTTCCGGATAAGATCCATGAGCCGTACCTACTGCAACAGCTAGCGCATCAACACCTGTTCTCTGAACAAATTCCAATGCATCTTCAGGCTTTGTATATAGATCCATTCGATCATTGTCTCCAGCATCCGCCTGGCCAACATGACCCAATTCCGCTTCAACGCATATATCATGAGCCGCTGCATAATCCACAACCTGTCTTGTAAGGCGAACATTGTCTTCAAAGGAGTAACTTGAGGCATCAATCATGACGCTGCTGAAACCATCCTGAATGCAGGATATGATGAAAGCCAGGTCCTGACCATGGTCAAGATTCAGTGCAACGGGTACAGTAGCTTCTCTTGCTAATTTTTGAATCAGCGGCACCATTTCTGTCTTATGAGCATGTTTATTCATCTGTCCCATCCCGATGTTCACAATTACTGGAGAACGTTTTTCTTCAGCAGCTGAAATCACAGCGCGAGCCATTTCCATATTAATGCTGTTCACAGCCATGACCGCATAATTGTCTCTATGCGCATTGCTTAGTATATATTTCATTGAAACGTACATATCTAGATCTCCTTTGTTACTGAATATTAATGTTAATGTCTACATCTTCAATTTCTTCTTCTTTCATTTCGTCAGATGACTCTCTCTTGAGTACTGCATACAGAACACCAGTCACTACTGTTCCGATGACTAAAGCAATAATGAAGTACAGTGGATTTTCCATTGCAGGTACTACAAATATACCACCGTGCACAGCCATGGATTCAACGCCCCACATCATAACCAGTCCACCAGCTACAGCAGACCCTACCATTGTCGAGAAAATGACTCTCAATGGATCCGCTGCCGCGAAAGGTAACACACCTTCTGTAATAAAGGATAGTCCCATGGGTACCGCTGCCTTTGCAAGTTCTTTTTCATTCTGATTAAATTTCTTTCTGGCAAGTAGCGCCGCTAGTCCTATTCCAAGCGGTGGTGTCATACCGCCAATGATTTTGGCAGCAGAAGGACCGAATATTCCTTCAGCATTCAGTGCATTGGAGAATGCTGAAGCAGTCTTATTGACTGGACCACCCATATCAAATCCCATCATCGCACCGATTACTGCACCAAGAACAAATCTTGAACCATCCTGAAGTCCGCTCATCCAATTGGTGATTCCTGTCTGGATGGCTATGATTGGATTGGCAAGTAGCAGAAGGTACAGCATACCAACCACAAATGTTGAAACCAATGG
>DAMDIS010000129.1:0-7172 GCA_032100885.1 Proteiniclasticum sp. | reverse complement strand
GTTGAAAAGCTTCTGGCTGATTTCAAGGCTGGAACTAAAGATGAGGAAAGTTTCTGGATCAATTCCAGAGGAATGTTCATCCTGATCAACTACTATGCGATCAGAGACGACAACGGCAGATACATGGGTACACTAGAAGTGACCCAGAACGTCAAAGGCATCAGAGAGCTGGAAGGCGAAAAGAGAATACTGGCAGACTAGGCCTATTTTAGCTGTCAGAATGAATCAGTTAACACGTACCCCTTAATATAGAAAATACGGAAATTTACAGCCGGGCATGAGTGCCTGGCTGTTTTTCTGTCTTGACACAGTTAAGAAGGGACCGAATTAGAATCCGTAGTTGGCGGAAGTGAGCAGAAGTTAGCTCAAAATGGTAATTTAATGCTAAATGAGTAAACTTTTAAGCTATAATAAGAAGAGAGAAACGGGTTAACAGGAGGTTTTTATATTGAATAATGCAGACAGACAGTACCTGGACATGGTGAAAGATATTCTGGATCACGGTTACTATGACAACAACCGGACAGGTGTAAGTACATATAAGCTCCCCCATAAAATTATGCAGTTTGACCTTGCGAAAGAATTTCCGATTCTGACCTCAAAGTTTGTGGGGTTCAAGACTGCAGTGAAGGAACTGCTGTGGATCTATAGAGACCAGAGCAATTCGGTTCTGAAACTCCAGGAAGAGAATGTCCATATCTGGGATGAATGGATGAAGGAAGACGGAACCATCGGAACATCCTACGGCTGGGTGGTCAAGGAATACAATCAGGTGGACAGACTCATAAACAGCCTGAAAAACAACCCTCAGGACAGAAGAATGATCATGAGTCTCTGGCAGATACCACACCTTGATGGAGGATCTCTCTATCCCTGCGCTTTCATGACCATGTGGGATGTCACGGACAACAGGCTCAACTGCATGCTGGTGCAGAGATCGGGAGATGTGCCTCTTGGCATTCCATTCAACATGACCCAGTACGCGGTACTTGTGCATCTCATCGCAAAGGTGACGGGATATGAACCGGGACTCTTCACCCATGTCATCAATAATGCCCATATCTATGAAAATCAGATTGAAGGGATGAAGGAGCAGCTTTCAAGAGAAGAAGCGCCTAATCCGCCCAAGCTATGGATCAATCCGGAAATCACCGATTTCTATGACTTTACAATAGATGACATCAAGCTGGAAGGTTATGAGCACTTGGGTAAGATTAAAATGGAGGTGTCGGTATAATGTTCAGTTTAATCGTTGCTGCCACAAAAGATGGTGTAATCGGCAGAGAAGGCGAACTTCCCTGGAAGATCCCAAGCGATCTCAGCTATTTCAAGCGGATGACCATGGGGAAGAAAATGATCATGGGCAGAAAAACCTTTGAAAGTCTTCCCGGTATGCTTAAGGGAAGAGAACATATTGTTCTGACCAGAAGTGAAGATTACAAGGTGCCTGAAGGCGTAAAGCTGATCCACAGTCTTGATGAGGTTCTGGAGTATGAAAATCTTGATGAAGAGGTATTCATCATCGGTGGCGGAGAGATCTTCAGATATTTTATGCCGAAATGCAACAGACTCTACATCACCTGGGTGAACAAGGCCTTTGAGGGAGATACTTATTTCCCGGTGAACATGATTGAAGGATTCAACGAAGTGAAAAGAGAAGATGTGACAGATGAAACATCCGGAATCTCCATCAGCTTTACAGTGTATGAAAGAGCTGAAGACAGCAATTAAGTGAAATGAATAATGCCCATCACGAGTTTTCTCGTGATGGGCATTTCTTATGATCAGGAACTTAGTTCTTCGGTAGTCTGATTGTTCTCCACTCTTTTGTCGTGGACTCTGCTGATAAATACAAATGCCAGGGCAAAGAAGAATGCGCCATAGGCAAAGACAATGTGGTAACCGATGAGATCGATCAGCCACCCAAGAAGTGGTGGGGATATGATGTTTGCAATGGATGAAAACAGGTAGTAGACTCCTGTGTCGGTTCCGAGAAGTCCAGCCGGACTCATATCAGCGACCAGGGGATAGGAGTTAATGTTTATGGAAGCCCATGCAAAGCCGATTCCGAGGAAGAGGATTCTCATATAAAGAAGCATGTTGTCTGTACCGGGTTTAATGAGGAACACACCCAGCATCAGAACCACAGCTCCGATGACACCGATTCTTATGGTGTTCTTCTTTCCGATCTTTGTTCCGATGAGTCCTGCCGGAATGGCGAAGATGAGGAAACTCAGTGAAATGAAGGACAGCGTCAGGGTCGCATCTGATGGTCTGATTCCCAGGTAGCTGACTCCGTATTTCGTAAAGAAAGTTTCCACACCGTTGAATCCGATGAACCAGCTGCAGATGGCCAGAAGAAGGTATTTTGTGCTTTTGTCTTTTAAGGCGATACCCAGTCCCTGGGACAGATTTCTCTTTTCCTCTGCAGTTTCATAATGAAGCACATCTCTCTGCTCCTTGATTCTTGTGAAAAGCACAATGAAGGAGAAGACGATGAGTGTTGCGGAAAGGATGAAGGGATAGCCTTCATTGAGCTCGTATAATCTGCCTCCGATGAAATAGGCGATGAGTGAACCAACACCACCCATGAAGTTGATGATGGAGTTTGATTTTGAGCGGTGCTGCTTTGCGGTGATGTCCGGCATGAGCGCAATGACCGGTGAGCGGTAGATGCTCATGGAAAGGTTCATGAAGAGCAGGGCAAAGATCAGAGATGCCAGGCTCTTGGTATTTGGAATGAGGAACATGAACAAAGCTGCAAGAGGCATACCGATCATGATGAAAGGCATTCTGCGGCCGAATCTTGTCTTGATCTTGTCTGAATAAAACCCTACCGTAGGCTGGATGAAGAGTGCAAGATAATTGTCTATGGTCATGATGAATCCGATGAGTGCGGCGCTCTTCAGATAGTTGCCGAGAAGCAGGGGCATGAATGCGTTATATACGCTCCATGTGATGCTGATGGCAAAAAAACCGAAGCCTAAGATAAAGGTCTTTTTATAGTTGAGTTTATTTTCCATGTGCTCAGCTCCTTATGCTTTTGATGAGAACTTCAGGATAATCAGTGATGACTGCGTCGACGCCTATGCTTTTCAGATATTCTGCAGTTTCTTTGTCGTTCACTGTCCAGAGATTGACGCCGATTCCCTGTTTGTGACATTCTTCGATGATCGACTGTTCTACTGATTTATAGTAGGGATGGATATAGTCCGCGCCGAAGGTACGGGCATAGTGATAAGGCTCAAAGATACCCTCTTCGTAAAGAGGAGCCACCTTCGCGCTCATATCAAGTCCTTTCAGTCTGGCGAGGGAATAATGGTTGAAACTGGAGAAAATGACCCGGTTCATGAAACCTCTTGATTTTATGGTTTCCAGGAGCTTTTCTTCGATTCCGGGATAGAGTACAAAGCCCATCTTGATTTCGATGTTTAAGATCATCTCTGTTCCCTCGAGAAGATCTAGAAGGTTGTCCAGTGTAGGAATCTTCTCTCCTTTAAACTTTTCGTCTTTCCAGAGTCCGAAATCGAATTTCAGAAGCTCATCGTAGGTCATGTCCTTCACCATACCGTTACCATCAGATACCCTGCTGATTTCCTCATCATGGGTAATGACAAGTATTCCATCTTTCGTAAGATGTATATCGGTCTCTATTCCGTCAGCGCCCAGTTCTACTGCCGAACGGAATGATATCATTGTATTTTCGGGATAGACAGAGGAGTTTCCTCTATGTGCAAAAATATGCATAATAACCTCCATTTTCTCAGGTCGAAGACCCATTTTGTGTATAGTTACAGTATACTAGCTTTGGTATTAATTTGTTATATTTACTTTGTAAATTATGCTCTTCTTTAGAAATAGCCTCAGCTCAAGTTGAGATATGAGGAAAACCAGAACAGATTTTTCTGGATTCCCACAAATAAGAATCTGATTTGTTATAATTGAATGTATGCAATAATTAATTATATGAAATGTAGGTGAAATGATGATAAAGCAGTTTATCGGATACTATAAGCCGCACAAGTGGCTTTTTCTTTTAGATATGGTGGCAGCTACGCTGATTGCGGCAACGGATCTCATATTTCCGCAGATCACAAGAATGTTCATCAACGACATCATTCCGGACAACAACATCGCACTACTGATCAGAATTTCCATCGCAATGGTATTTCTTTATATTTTCAGATTTGTTCTGGATTATATCGTCGGGTTTTATGGGCATCTTCTTGGAGTGAAGATGGAATATGACATGAGAAAAGATATGTTCCATCATCTTCAGAAACTTTCCTTTAAGTATTATGATGAAACCAAGACAGGGCATATCATGTCAAGACTGGTCAATGACCTCAATGAGATTTCTGAGCTCGCCCATCATGGTCCTGAAGATATCTTTATTTCCACACTGATGCTGTTCGGATCGTTTTTCCTTCTGCTTGGCATCAACGTCAAGCTGACACTGATTGTGTTCACGGTAGTTCCGTTTCTGGTTGTTTTTGCTGTGATCTACAACAGCAAGATGAGAAGAACGTTCAGGCAGATGAGAGAAAAGCTCTCCGACATCAATGCGGGTCTTGAGGATTCCATCTCAGGAGTCCGAGTGGTCAAGTCCTTCACCAATGAATCCTATGAAGAAAAGAAATTTGATGTGGGCAATGACAGCTTCAAAATCCTGAGGACAAAAAGCGTCAGACATCTGGGGATATTCAGCGGAGGAATCAACTTCTTCTCCAATATCCTGAACCTCACAACGCTTGCCTTCGGCGGTTACTTTCTTTACCTTGGAGAAATCGATCTTGGTGATCTGTTTGCCTACATCATCTATATGGGGATCATCATCCAGCCTGTGAAAAGGCTCGCAAACTTTGTTGAACAGTTCCAGAGAGGAATGGCGGGATTCAGAAGATTTACCGAAGTCATGGCCATCTCTCCTGACATCGTAGATGATAAAGACGCTGAGATCCTGGAAAATGTGGAAGGCAGCGTAAGGTTTGAGAATGTCGGGTTTTCCTATGGAGACAGGCATGCTGTTCTTCGAAACATCAATCTTGAAGTTCCAGCCGGACAGACTGTTGCAATAGTGGGTCCCAGCGGAGTGGGTAAGACCACCCTCTGCAACCTCATTCCGAGATTCTATGAAATCTCAGGCGGAAGCATCCTGATAGACGGTCACAATATCCAGAAGGTGACCATGGAAAGTCTGAGAGGCAATATCGGAATCGTCCAGCAGGATGTATTACTCTTCAGCGGAACGGTATTTGAGAACATCCTATACGGAAATCTTGAAGCGACAGAAGAGGAAGTCATTCAGGCAGCCAGAAAAGCCAATGCCTATGAATTCATCATGGAAATGCCTGAAGGGTTCCATACCTATATAGGAGAAAGAGGCGTCAAGCTCTCAGGCGGACAGAAACAGAGACTGTCCATAGCCAGAATGTTCCTGAAGAATCCGCCGATCCTTATTCTTGATGAAGCGACATCTTCACTGGACAATAAGAGTGAAGCGGTCATACAGGAGTCCATCAATGAACTGGCAAAGGACAGAACCACATTCATCATCGCCCATAGAATGGCGACCATAAGGAATGCCGAAAGAATCATCGTCTTGACTGAAGAAGGAATAGAAGAAGAAGGAAATCATACAGAGCTGATGAAGATGCGTGGAGAATACTTCAAACTCTACAACTCTCAGTGCAAAACCATAGAGATTTTTGATTAGAAAGGTTAAGGAGTAAAAAATGAAATTATTAATTGAAATGTTCGTCTCCTTTTTTAAGATCGGCGCTTTTACCATTGGTGGGGGCTATGCCATGCTCCCTCTTATACAGAGAGAAGTGGTGAACAGAAAAAAGTGGATCAAAGAGGAAGATTTTCTGGACATGGTGGTAGTGGCGCAGTCTGCACCGGGACCTCTGGCGGTAAACATCAGTGTTTTCACCGGATATAAGATGATGGGTATACCCGGCATCATCTTTACAGTACTTGGTGCAACACTTCCCTCATTCATCATCATCATCCTTGTGGCTTCTGTATTTATAGGCATTGAATCCAATCCTATAGTCGAAAGAATATTCAAGGGTATAAGACCCGCTGTGGTTGCACTGATTGCAGTTCCTGTGATTAACCTCAGTAAAGCAGCGAAGGTAAACCGGAAGAATTTCCTTCTGCCTGCCGCTGTGGCGGTGCTTGTGGCATTTCTCAAGGTGAGTCCTGTCTATGTGATACTGTCGCTTATGGTGATCGGTGTTGCGGCTGTTGTGATAAGGAGGAGAAAAAATGGAAGTCTTAATTAGTCTATTTACAACCTTCTTTAAAATAGGACTGTTCAGTTTTGGTGGAGGATACGCCATGCTCCCCATGATCCAGAGAGAAGTCGTTGACATCAATGGATGGCTGACACGGGAATCTTTCCTCAACATCATCGGAATCAGTCAGGCTACACCAGGACCCATCGCCATCAATACTGCTACGTATGTGGGATACAAGACATCGGGCGTTGTGGGTTCGATGTTTGCAACCCTTGGGGTCATCATGCCGTCGGTCATCATTGTTTATATCATTGCAAGACTTTTCATGAGATACAAAGACGGGATCTACGTTCAGAGTGTCCTGAAGTTCATAAGATTAGGTGCAATAGGACTCATTGCGGCAGCGGCTCTTTCTCTTATGGGGGATGTGTTCGTCAATATACAGAGCATCGTGATTTTCGCTGCAGCATTCTTTGCCAGTTATAAACTGAAGATGGATCCGATCCTTATGATTGTACTGGCCGGTTTCATCGGATTCATAATTTTTTAAACAGAAAAAACTATACGCTTTATGCTCATGGAGCCGGTTCATCCGGCTCCATTATTGTTTCGTGAAGGAGGTTTGAATATCAAATGAATAGACTATTAACAAATGGATTTTCGATTGTAAAGTAAATGTTAATCGTGTATGATAGTAGAACACGGTGAGATAAGAATATATCTCCATCACGTTTTGTGTTGAGTCTCTAGTGGAATATGAATTGTAGTAAATATACTTATTTTTGCGAGAAATTTATACAAATTAGTTGTTGACACTTGATCGGATGCCGTGATATTATAGACAAGTCGCTTGAGACAAGTGACAAGAAAGAAAAACACAGTTCTTTGAAAATTAAACAGAATATAGGTAAAAAACAAAGTGAACTT
>DAMDIS010000128.1:4232-7248 GCA_032100885.1 Proteiniclasticum sp. | reverse complement strand
AGAATCAACGAACTTGCCGACAGGAAGCTTCAGATCACTTTAGCGATTTCGCTTCATGAAACCACCGATGAAAAAAGAAAACTAATTATGCCTATAGCGAATAAATATAGTATTCATGACATCTTAAATAGTGTAAAATATTATATGGACAAGACTGGCAGAAGAGTTTCATTTGAATATGCGCTGGTCAAAGGTTCCAATGATACAGAAGATGATGCCAGAGCTCTGGCGAAGCTTCTTCAGGGCATGCCTGTGCATGTCAATCTCATCCCCGTCAATGCCATAAAAGAAATGCTCTTTCTCCCTTCAACCAACGAATCCGTGAACAGATTCAAGGAAGTGCTTCTCAATCATAAAATCGAGGCGACGGTGAGAAGAGAGATGGGTTCGGACATCGACGCAGCCTGCGGACAATTAAGAAGAAGCTATTTGGAGAACATGTAGTTTACTCAAGGAGAAGATATGATAGAAAGGATTTCCGACATCGGCAACATCAGAAAACTGAATGAAGACACATTTGGAATCTTGGAAAGAGAAAGATTCAATCTGTTTGTCATCTGCGATGGAATGGGCGGACATAACGCCGGAGAAATCGCCAGCAGAATGGCAAAAGATGTGATCCTGTCATCCATCGAGGAAAATTTCGGACTTGAAGACTCGGTAACCGTGCTGGCCGATGCCATAAAACTTGCAAACAGAGAAATATTTAAACGTTCAGATTCTGAGCGTTCCATGAGAGGTATGGGCACAACAGTCACTGCAGCCTTGTCTCATGACGGAAGACTTGATGTCGCACATGTGGGTGACAGCTGTCTGTATGCCATAAGAAATCATAATATACATAAAATCACTAAAGACCACAGTTACGTTCAGGAACTGGTAGACCTTGGGAAAATTGCCCAGGATGAAGCCAAGCATCATCCCAACAAGAACATCATCACGCGCGCTGTGGGTACCAATGCTGAAGTTATTGTCGATACATACAGTTTTAATACAGGGAAGGACGATGTTTACGTCCTTTGTACAGATGGACTTACAGATTATCTTTCTGATGAAGAAATCCTCAATGAAGTGACCAGTCATGACGACAAGAAGGATTCAATTCTTTACTTGGCCAACATGGCAAAGGAACGAGGCGGGAAGGATAATATCACGCTAGTAATATTTGGAGGAGAAGCGCTTAAATGATAGGAAGAATTTTAGGTAAGAGATACGAAATCACAGAAAAAATCGCTCAAGGCGGCATGTCCGTCGTTTATAAGGCTTTAGACCTTAACCTCAACCGCTATGATGCGGTCAAGGTCCTTAAGGAAGAGTTTACATCAAATGATGAAATTCTGGAGAGATTCAAGCAGGAAGCGAATGCGGTTGCTTTTCTTTCCCATCCCAATATCGTAAACATCTATAATGTTGGAAGCGAGGGGAAAATCCATTATATCGTCATGGAATATGTAAAGGGTAAAACGCTTAAGGAGATCATAAGAGAAAGAGGCATATTATCAAACGAAGAAATGCTCAATTACTCCTATCAGATCGCAAGAGCACTGGAATCAGCACATACAAACAATATCATCCATAGAGACATCAAGCCGCAGAACATCATCATCACAAAGGATGACCTGGTGAAGGTGACTGACTTTGGTATCGCAAAGCACTCAGATTCTGCAACCATTACAAATTCAGGCAAGATCATCGGTTCAGCTCATTACTTCTCACCCGAACAGGCAAGAGGAAATATGACCGACAGAAGATCCGATATCTATTCACTGGGCATCGTGATGTATGAGATGGCTACCGGTGAAGTGCCCTTTGATGCGGAAAGCCCGATAACAATCGCGCTGAAGCATATGCAGGAGCCGCTTCCTTCACCGAAGAAAATCAATCCGAGAATCAGTGACGGACTGGAAAAAATTGTATTGAAAGCTACTGCTAAAAATCCAATCGACAGGTATCAGAGAATAGAAGATCTTATGGTTGATCTTCGTACGCTGATGAATGGAGAAAGAATAGAAAACACCCAGACTTTCAATCAGGAAAATACACAGATTATGGGTGCAGTAGTACCAGAGAGGGACAACATGAACAGTAACGATATATATGATGATGAAAAGCCTTCAAACAGTAAAAAGAAAGGTCTGATCATAGGACTTGCGATGATTCTTGTGGTCGTTGCAGGTGCACTGATCGGAGATGCCGTTTTCAGCAGACCCAATGGAGAGAACCCCGGAGTAGTTGAAGAGGAGGAAGTGGCAATTCCACAGATCGTGGGCATGACGCAGGAAGAGGCGGAGGCCGAGCTTGCAAAGTTCGAGCTTACACTTGAAGTGCAGTCTACAGAGACTTCTGCAGAGCCTGAGGGCGTTGTGCTGAGAAGTATTCCTGAACAGGGGCAGATGGTCAAGAGAGGCGGCAGTGTAGCTGTGGTGCTCAGTGCAGGTGAAGAGAAGCTGTTTGTTCCGGATATCACAGGAAGCACACTTGAGGCTGCAGAGATCGTTCTTGGCAACAACGGATTCATTATGGGCGCGGTTACTGAAGGGTTCAGCGAGACGGTTCCCCAGGGAGAAATCATCAGTCAGGATCCGCTTGTCAACACATCAATGCCTAAAGGCAGTGCTGTAAATGTGCTGGTCTCAAAAGGACCTGAAATTGTAATAGCTGATGTACCGGACCTTATCGGTAAAACCGAAAGAGAGGCACAGGCTCTTCTGGAAGCAAGAGGATTGTCCCTTGGAACCGTAGCCAAGGTTCCAACTGGAGATGAAGCTCAGAACGGAAGAATCGTAGAGCAGAACATCGCTAAGGAGACAGAAGTCAAGCAGGGAACAAAGATCAATGTCACCATATACGAGTATACTGAAGTGACAATACCATCCAATCTCATCGGCAGAAGAGCCGGAGAGGTGGCAACCGCACTGCGCAGTCTGGGACTGAATCCTGTAATGGAATCAGGCACAGAAAGCAACGATATTGTTGTGGAAATCACTCCTGGCGGCGGCAGCAAGGTCGGATATGG
>DAMDIS010000128.1:0-4200 GCA_032100885.1 Proteiniclasticum sp. | reverse complement strand
CGAGTGTACAGGTGCTTGGTGAACCGGAACAGGAACCTGAACCAGATCCTGTAGAACCAGAACCGGAAACACCGTCCAACCCATAATCAGTTCAAAAGTCAAGCCAGTGATAAAGCGTGTTTTTATCACTGGCTTTTTTCGCAGTCAAAATTTGTGCCCAGGTAAACAATTTCTCTGAAATGGTTTATAATAGGGATATTAAGAAATGGAGAGAAAAGGAATGATGCAATGGAAGGTATAATTGTAAAAGGAATCGCAGGATTCTATTATGTCAAAACTGAAAATGGAATACTGGAATGTAAAGCCAGGGGAATATTCAGGAAGAACAATGTCACACCTATGGTAGGTGACCGTGTAACGGTCATACCTGCAGCGGAGGGGAATATTCTTGATAAGATCCACGAACGTTCATCAGAGCTTGTAAGGCCTTTTGTCGCCAACGTCAGCCAGGCATATGTCGTCTTTGCCATGAGAAACCCGGACATTAACTTCGATATGCTGAATAAATTTCTGGTATCCCTTGAAAAAAATCATATCAGACCGGTTCTGGTTTTCAATAAAAGCGATCTGGCCGAAGAGGAAGAGATGACGAAGCTGCGCGATGACTTTGTCGGAACAGGGTATGAAATATTTTTCATCGAAGCGAAATCAGGTGCAGGTCTTGATGAACTCTTCAACCAGCTCAGAGGAAACATCACAGTGCTCTGCGGACCCTCCGGCGCCGGAAAGTCGACACTACTCAATCAACTTTCGGGAAGCGATAAAATGGAGACAGGCGACATCTCTGTGCGTCTCAATAGAGGAAAGCATACCACTAGGCATAGTGAGCTCATTGAAGTCAATGATGCGCTGCTTGTGGATACTCCTGGATTTTCCAGTATGGACTTTACCATGGACGCCCAGGAGCTGAAGGATTATTTTCCCGAGTTCTATGAGTTTGAAGGTGAATGCAGATTCAACGGATGCAACCATAATCAGGAGCCGGGATGCAGGGTGAAAGTGGAAGTCGGTAAGACTATATCAAAAGCAAGATATGACTATTATGTCAAATACTATAATGAACTGATTGAGGAGAACAAGAGAAAATGGTAAAAATAGCACCATCCATACTCTCTGCAGATTTTGCGAATCTGGGCAGAGATATTACAAAAACGGTAGAGGCAGGTGCGGACTGGATCCATATCGATGTCATGGACGGATCCTTCGTACCGAACATCAGTTTCGGGCTTCCTGTAGTTCAGGCGATCAGGCCCCTTACAGACAGGTTTTTTGACGTGCACCTGATGATCGTCAACCCCACTAACTTTATCGATGCATTCGTAGATGCGGGAGCGGATCTCATCAACTTCCATTACGAAGCGGAAATCCACATTGACCGTGCTGTGGAAATGATAAAATCAAGAGGTGTTAAAGCAGGCATCACACTAAATCCGGCAACACCGGTTTCTGTACTCAAATACATACTCCCTAAACTGGATATGGTGCTCATCATGTCCGTAAATCCGGGATTCGGCGGACAGAGCTTCATTCCGTATACTCTGGATAAAGTGAGGGAACTGAGAGAAATGGCGGCTAAGGTGAATCCTTCACTGCTTATTGAAATCGATGGCGGAATGTCCACCGAAACCATAAAATCTGCCGTAGAAGCAGGTGTGGACGTTGTAGTTGCAGGTTCTGCGGTATACAGAAATGGAGAAATCGCGAAGAATATCACAGCGCTGAAAGACGCCCTGAAATGAGACGGGTAATCATCGTTTCAGGAGGGAAACATCCCAGTTTTGAACTGTACAGCGGATTAGCTGATCCTTCCTGCAAGGTAATAGGTGCTGACAGAGGTGCAGAGTTCTTCAGAGAACACGATATTATACCGGATCTTCTGCTGGGGGATTTTGATTCCATCAGTGAAGAGACCCTAAAGTATTTTGAAGGCAGAACCGAAATTCTGAGGTACGATGCCGTCAAGGATTTTACGGATACTGAAGCAGCTTATCATGAAGCGGTGAAGGATTCACCGGATGAAATCTATTTCCTTGGCTGTACAGGCAGCAGACTGGACCATTTTATCGGAAATCTGTCTCTACTGGACAGAGCGCTAAAAAGAGGAATCAGGGCTTATCTTATGGATGATCACAACAAGATCTTTCTTTTGGATAAACCATCAACGATCAGAAAGGACTTCGGAGACTACATCTCTTTTCAGGGCTTTAGAGGCCCTGTAAAGGATTTTGGCGTCAAGGGAGTCAAGTATCCGCTGTGGGGTTATGAACTGCTCCTGGGCGATCCTAGGAATGTATCCAACGAGTTTGCGGATAAGATCATATCTGTAACATTTAAAGAAGGCATTCTCATGGTCATGATGACAAAAGATTAGCCGGAGAATACTGTTTACACAATCTTGAAACTGCAGAAGAAATTTAAAAGAGCTTCAGTGAGCCGATCATAAATCGATTCACTGAAGCTCTTTTAAAGTAAAATAGCCGGTCCTTGGGACCAGCTATACTCTCTTACTCTGTTATATTGCTCTTTCTACCTTACCTGAACGTAGGCATCTAGTACAAACGTTAACTCTCTGGGGAGTTCCGTTAACAACAGCACGTACTCTTTTTAGGTTTGGTGCCCATGTTCTTTTTGACTGTCTGTGTGAATGGGAATACTGTACACCAGCAATTACACCTTTATTACAGATATCGCATTTTCTTGCCATTAAAATACACCTCCTCCTGAGAGAATCAAATCTTCTCAAAAGCTTATCATTTATTATTTGTTTTGAACAGATATCATTCTACCATAAGTATCGAAGATATTGCAACATAAATTTAGACCAAATTTGTTTATATTGAAGTATCCTCGGAAATATAATATTATTATAGGGATAAGAGCTGCAGGCGTCAATCTAGAGTAAGACGAATGCCTGCAATGTCAGTTAACTGGTTATACAGGATAAGATAAGTGAGGAGGAAGTTTCATGATAGGATTAATGAATGAACAAGGACATATCTCATACTCAGATGATGTCATAGCCAATGTAGTGGGTCTTTCCACAATGGAATGCTATGGTGTAGTGGGGATGGCTTCCAAGAATACCAAGGATGGTCTTTGGGAACTCATAAGAGTGGAACATCTCAATAAAGGTGTGAAGATCAACGCCAAAAACAATGAATTATCAATCGATTTGTTTGTGGTTGTGGAATATGGGACTAAAATTTCCGTTATTGCCAACAATATCATCAAAAAAGTCAGATACAATGTTGAAAATTATCTCGGGCTGAAAGTGAACCATATCGTGGTCAATATTGAAGGGGTAAGATTCTAAGCTGAAATCTTAAATATATTTAAGATTTATTGTACATGATTTGATTTAGTGCCCTGAACTTTTGTATAATAAGGTTTGGTTTAATATTTGAGTAAAACCCTAAATTTAGGGTTTTCTTACAGTTTGATAGATAAATTAAAGTAGTGGCGTGGACAGGGTGTGAATTTGTCCATATTTGCAGGAGGAATATCATATGAAATATAACAAAATCAATGGACAGCATTTTTTAAACATGGTGACCAATGCGAGCATCAGATTAGAAAATGAAAAGGCATATGTGGACTCGCTGAATGTCTTCCCTGTTCCTGATGGAGATACAGGTACGAATATGTCGATGACTTTTACAGCAGCTGTACAGGAAATCCAGAGCAGCAAGTCAACTTCCATTGGCGAAGTTTCCAAGATCATGGCAAAGGGAGCGCTTATGGGTGCTCGAGGAAATTCCGGTGTTATTTTGTCACAGATTTTCAGAGGGATCGCAAAGGGTCTTGAAGGAAAAGATGAAGTGAATCCATATGAATTTGCCCTGAGTCTTCTGGAAGGATCCAAGTCCGCCTACAGAGCGGTAATGAGACCTACAGAAGGAACCATTCTTACAGTAATCAGAGAAGTGGGCGAAAAGGCCACTGAATATCATACTGATGATATTGCCGATCTGATGAAGAAGGTTGTTGAAGACGCGGGAGATACTTTGGAAAGAACACCGGATCTTCTGCCTCAGCTGAAAGCGGCCAATGTCGTGGATTCAGGCGGAATGGGTCTTCTTGTCATTCTTAAGGGGATGTACGAGGCACTCCAGGGAGGATTCCAGATGGCTGAAAAGAAAGAAGAGAAGTCCTTCGAGGAGTATGTGGCGGCAAGAGATACCCATACAGAAATCACATTCG
>DAMDIS010000127.1:1914-7271 GCA_032100885.1 Proteiniclasticum sp. | reverse complement strand
GCCTTTAATCTGCGGGACTTCAAAGAGAACAATGAGCACGGAAAAAGTGAGTGTGACGACGGAAAAGAGTTCAAGTAGCATCATTTCCAAAAATATCCACCCCCTTGTAGATTTCAATGGCTCCTGGAAGTTTATCCAGATGATCTCCCTGGGCTGTGATGATTATGGTTTTTCCGAAGTTTCTGGAAAACTCCTTCAGGGGACGGATATATTCAGGAAGAATCCTCGGCGTGATCAGAATGAAGGTCTGAAACATGCCTCTGTTTCTTGCTATGCCTTTCAGCCCATCTTCAAGAGGCATGGATATGACGGTATTCATCTTCCCAAGAATCTCGAGATATTTTCGAAGGTTCTCCCTGGCAAGTCCCGGCGGGTAGTAATATCCCCTCTGACTTCCCGACGGGTTAAAGGCATTGGAGGCAAATCCATAGGAAATCTTCTCTTTTGAGAGCTCTTCCATGACAGCTCTTGCTAATACTATGGCTTCCTCGATGGCGTCGACCTGAGGGTCCTGCCAGAAAGGTTTTATACTTTCAATATTCAGGTACACCAGAGCGCTTTTCTCCTGGGTGAAATCAAACTGCTTCACCATAAGTTTATCGTGCCTAAGAGACGATGCCCAGTGAATATGGCGCTGAGATTCGCTTCCTGTGTACTCTCTTATCCCGCGGATCATAAGCGGATCGTCAATGATCCATCTTTTGACGGAAAATGGTCCATAAAGCCCTGCATAGGGCAGGATCACTTCCTTCAGCCTGCGCTGAAGCGGCAGAATGACCACAGGAATTTTGAGGGGAACTTCCTGGTATCTCTGATGAAAACCCAGAAGATCACCGATTTTCAGTGAAGCTTCTTCGATATAGAAGAGACCTCTCTTTTTCCCATGGATATGATAGGTCCTCTTCACCCTCTGAAAAGGAAGAAGAAACAGACTGTAACTGTTGACCTCCACCGATAGGGATTTGTCGTAGTATTCATCTACCCTTAGAAAAGGCACCGATACGATTTTCCTGTTTTCGATGATGGGCATCATGGTGATCTCTTCTCCGATCTCATACACCTTCTTATTGGGTTTCGTGCTGTAGCTGAGGTTTTTTGCACTGAAATTGTAGAGGAGTTCGTTGATTATGAGCGTCATGATGAGGATACCGAGAAATACCCAGATCATCAGCTCTCCTCCAGATGCTCAAGAGGCACGGGAATGTGTCTGATGATCATCCTAATCTTCTCGACTGTTTCTTCAATGCTGTTTCCGTCATCTAAAAGAATTCTATGATTTAAGGTATGAACAGCCATCGCCTGAATGTCCTCGGGAAGGATGAAGTCTCGTCCTTCAAGGGCGGCTTTCACCTGGGATGCGCGATATAGTGCAATGGAGCCTCTTGGGCTTACCCCAAGGCTGATTTCATCCGATTCTCTTGTCGCTCTGACAAGGTCCAACAGATAATCCATGACTTCAGTGCTGATTTTCACCTTGCAGATTTCTTCCATAATCTGACTGATGTCCTCTTCCCGGATCACGGACTCCAGATGCTCAAGAACCTTTCCTACGGTATTCAGAAGGATGATTCTTTCTTCTTCCTTGGTCGGATAACCCATACTGATTCTCATGAGAAACCTGTCCATCTGAGCTTCAGGCAGAGGGAATGTGCCATAGGACTCCACTGGGTTCTGAGTGGCAAGTACCATGAATGGTTTCTTCAGTTTCCTTGTAATTCCATCTACAGTGATCTGTCTCTCTTCCATGGCTTCAAGAAGAGCGGCCTGGGTTCTTGGCGTTGCCCGGTTGATCTCATCAGCAAGAATAATGTTCGAAAACAGCGGACCCTCCCTGAACTCGAAATCCTTAAGCTTCTGATTGTAGAAACTGACACCGGTAATATCACCAGGAAGAAGATCCGGGGTAAACTGTATTCTTTTAAACGGAAGATCCAGGGTCTTTGAAAAAGATCTCACCATCATGGTCTTGCCCATACCTGGAAGATCTTCCAGAAGGATATGCCCTTCAGACAGGAATGCAATGAGACGCAGTTCGATTTCCTCATCCTTTCCGATAATCACCTTTCCGACATTTTCAATCACTTTTCTTTTGAATCCTGCGATATGTTCCATTATTCCTCACTTCCAGCTGTTAGACTGATCTGTTATTTTTGTGGTCATTTGAAAGTTTTTCGTTACTGTTTAATTTTATCTTAATATTGAGACTTTTGGAATGGACATTCACATCTATATGCTAAGATTCTATGAAAATACTATATACAGGAAAGTCACGAGGCTCACTGAAAAGCTCTTTTGGTTTACACCTCGAAAAATGAACCAGAAACACCCCAAATCCCGAAGAAGTTCGGGGTTTTCAAAACGAATATACAGATATAATAAAATGACGAGAACTTTAGACAAATCTAGAATGATTCAGAGGATCAAATGAGGGGAGAAAAAAACTTGAAAAACAAAAAAATCTTTCTGATATCTGTACTGGTCCTGTCACTGATGTTCATTCTGTTTCTCGCAGGAAGCGGTCACAAAGATAACCCCAGCCCAATATTTTCCAGTGATTACGAGCATAACTATTTTGTCATAAGGGAAAAGGTACAGAAAAAGTACTCACTGGAAAGCAGACACATCAAAGTCATTTCCAGAGACACCATCGATGACATCTCATTTGTCCTCTTCACTTTCATGGATGACAATTACAGCTATATCGGAGATCTGTCTTATATCTCCGACTCAGAAGAAGAAACGAAAATTAAGCCCGATACGATCATTTCTCTTAATGTGCATCCAGTCAATGACAGCGATACCCCCTTCACTGTCAGAACAAGTATGATTACTGAAAATCAGAAGGAATACTGCTTCTATTATGGATGGATCAACAATATGCACATCGATGAAATTGACTTCGATTTTTCGGATCAGTCGGTCAATGTAGATACCCAGGGGAAGAAGTATTATTCACTCCTGAGAAACAGAAACCAGAAAACCGAGAAGATCGCGGCTTTTGATCTTACCCATACAGTCATTCATGAATTCAAATACTGATGATCAAATGATCGATCATCACAGATGATCTGAGCACATCATAAAACCCTTACCGTTCTTAATTAAAAGAGCAGTAAGGGTTTTATGGCGAGTGATGCTTTACTGAAAAAGCTTCACCAGAAGAACGATCATTCCATCATATAAACCATGAGCGATGATGAGTGACAAAAGGGTACAGCTCCTTATCTTTTCGCGAAATAGGCAAAAAAGAATTCCCATGAAAAATGTCATAACAATCTGCAGCACATCTCCACTGAAGACATGAAAAAAACCGAACAGAACTGATGAGCCGATGATGGCAGTAATGCGTGATCTTCCGGTCACAAGAATCTTCTCAAAGATATATCCTCGAAAGACAAGTTCTTCTGCAAGAGCGACACCAATGATGGAATAAACAAACTGGAAGACAAACTGCCAGGGCTTAGTGTAGGAAGTGCTGCCCACCATATCCTTGAATCCCAATAGTATGGGTATCAGAATAAGAACTGCAGACATCGCCATAGCCAGCATAATCCCTGTTACGATCTGACGCCAGGGCTTTATCTCTGAAATGAAAAAATCGCTGAGTTTCTCATGATTTCTTTTCATGAGTATTAAAGGGACAAGAAGGATAAGCCATTGTGACATGATCATTATAGGCATTCTCACCAGAAGGGGTATACTTGTCAGGATATTCCGGTTAAATAGAGTTATCGCATAAAGCGACAGAAACACACCGGCAACAGCCACAATAAAGGTGATTCTGCCCTCTGGTTTCACTGCTGAATCCTTGAATGCTTTCTTTTCATTTCTGTTCATGACAATCTTCCTCCCAATATTTCTTTCTAGCAAAAAGAACACTTTGATATATATAATTATACATCAAACTGTTCTTATTGATAGTATATATATTGTTTTATCTTTTGTGTCTAGTGCTGACATCAATGAATGAAATTTCAATTGAAGTAATTGGCTTACAATCTGCTCAATAGATGATATAGTGATTTCTCTACAATTAAAAGTGAGTTTCCGTATATTTCATGAAATTATCGAGAATTGCCTGCCACCCGCTCCTCTGATCTTCAATGGAATGGGAATCTTCCGCTTCAAAGGTCTGAACGACTTCTACCTGATCGCCCTGCTGAGTGAAAATGACATCCACTTTTCTGTCATCATCCAAAGTGTAGGCGATATAACTAAATGGATCGATTTCATCAAACTTACCGGTAAAATCAAATCCGTAGCTTCCGTCTCTTGCTTCCATCCTATATAGAAATCTGCCACCGACATTCAGATCATTTTCAGCATGGGGTGAGTGCCAGTCATCTGATGCGCTGTTCCACTTCATAATGTGTTCCGGATTCGTAAACGAATTCCAAACCGCTTCTTGAGAAGCTTTGATTATGGTTCTGATTTCGATTTTCTCTTTGCTGTTTTTCATTTTTCTTACCCTCCTATAAAATTTCATTTCTTTGCCCAGAATTATACTGTTAAAATTTATCAATTTCCATGACTATGAATAAATGTTTACATCACTCAATAAATCGTAACAGTACATATCTTCCTGAAAATAAAAAACGCTCTTTCTGTGTTTCCTCTTCGTAAAAGACGAACACAAAAAGAGCTTGAGTTATAAGTGAGTTACTCCAGATAATCTAGAACGTTACCGTCTTGTCTGCCCATTCTACCATTTCAACGCAATCGATCATGGTATTTATGGGGCACACCTCAGTACCTCCCATATTTCTTGTTTTAAGGCATGTACCACAGGCAAGAATCTCTCCTCCTTCTTCATGAAAAGCCTTTACCTGTAGAGATACATCAAACTTCTCATGGGTGAGATTCTCTATCTCCACTGCTTCACCCATGAGAAACACTTTTACTTCATGACCTGATCGTTTTGCTGTAACAGCAAATCTCATGGCATTCCATGATTTCTCATATTCCTTCGTCTCAATGATAACACCCAGCTTCATTTCCCTGATCCCCCTATTTCTGTTTCGCAGCCAGCTCATATCAGCTGAAACGTACGATAAAATACTACCACATACTATATTTTCGTGCCAGCTCCTCCTGAATATTTTTCAATTTCAGTCTGAACCATTTCCCTGTATTTTTCCTCATGTGGTTCCCACAGCTCGATATAATTGCCGAAAGGATCCGTGAAGTGAGCAAATCGACCATATTCATAATCGGCGATATCATCTGTTACAAGATCGATTGCCCTTAGTTCATTCATGATTTCTTCCAGGTGATCAACCCTGAAATTGATCAGTGGCATTTCCTCAGACTCTCTCTTGAAAGAAAGCAGCATCATCTGCTCACCTTCAATGAATCCT
>DAMDIS010000127.1:0-1849 GCA_032100885.1 Proteiniclasticum sp. | reverse complement strand
CCAATTGCTTTTGCCATGATTACTCCTCCTATACTGATTATCACTATGACTCATTCATTCTGACTCCTATTATACAGGATACCACGTATGAGCTGAATTCATTTTGATGAATGAGAATCGAAATATATCTGAAACTTTCATCTCAGATATATTGTGTCAGGTCTGATGATGTGATTATTTTTGATTATTATTACAGAATCAGTTCAGTACAGTGGTAGTACTGCTGCTGCTCATTTCTTTTGTCTCTCACATAATCCGCACATAATTTTATTCCAGCCTCTTCGAATCAATTCAGACATAGTTGAATAAAATCACAACTTGAACCTGAAAATACATCTATTATACATATGTTAATAATTCAATCATATTAAATATGAAATCAAAACAATATGCAAACACTTGTAAACACTGCCCATATATTGTTGACGATTTAATCTTATGCAACATATAATGAATACAAGAACTAATAAACAGTTCAATTAGAACAACATTTTAGGAGGTAAATTTTATGCCAGAAGTAAGCAATATTATCGTTTGGTTGATCTTAGGTGGACTATCCGGATGGATAGCGAGCATGATAGCAGGCAAGAATGCAAGCATGGGGCTTGTCGCAAATATCATCGTTGGTATCATTGGTGCCTTCATTGGTGGATGGATCGCAGGACTTCTAGGACTCGGACCAGCAACAGGACTGAATATCTGGAGCTTTATCGTATCCATCGTCGGTGCACTTGTACTGCTGTGGATCATAGGCCTTGTGAGAAAAAGGTAATTCATTTCAATAACCAGAAAGAGCTTAGATGCAACTCTAAGCTCTTTTTTTGCGGCAGATATGAATCTGATCCGAGCAGAATCCGTCAGGTCTGAAGTGAAATTTGTCTATCCCCTTATTATCTTGTATACCAGATGAGTTCTTCCTTCGGGCAGCGCCAACTGATGAATTCTTTCCAGTTTTATCCCTTCAGCCTCTACATCCTCGAAAGGTCTGAATCCTTTTCCGAGGAAAATCGGTATGATATCCACCTGCAGTTCATCAGCTAAACCTTCATTAAGGCAAAGCTTTGCTGTCTGTGCACTTCCAATAATGTTGACATCTTTATCTCCTGCGGCAGTCTTTGCCATTCTTATTGCCTCAGAAATTCCTTCAGTGACAAAAGTAAATGAAATGTGCTCATTTTCCTTAGGATGCTTTACAGGCACTTTATCCGTAAATATAAATATGGGCACCTGATATTCATAGTGGTCAGCATAGAGGTCAGTATCCTCAGCCATTTCAAATTCCTTTTTCGACATCACAACAGAACCTGTATCTCTTATAGATTCCATCATATATTCAGTATGAATCAGTGAGTGATGATCCGGATATAAGGCGTTGACACTTCCACTGATATCTTCCGCAAATCCATCCAGCGACATCGTGAGACCCAGTACGATTTTCCCCATAATTTTTCTCCCTTTCCGATTCAATCAGATATGTACCATATTAGCCTATACCAGATCGCCTTTGATTTCGATGATTTCACCTTCATCAGCTGTGGGCGGCTGAAAGTGATCATAGTATAATGATGCCATTTCTTCTGTAAGCCGTATCTCGTCTTTATGATTGCCACTTCTTTTTCTTATTCTTTCCATGGCGATTTCTTTGGGCACTTTCATGTAATGAATCTCAGGTTCGATTCCAAATCCTCTTAGCAGTTTTAGGTATTCCATTCTCATTTCAACAGACCAGAATGAATAATCAAGTACGATATCCGCATTCTGCTCAATAAGAGAAATCAGTCTCATGTCCAGAACTGTCCTGATTTGCCTTGCCAGCTCCTCCGTCAGCGGGTGTTCTGTTATTCCTCTC
>DAMDIS010000126.1:4389-7336 GCA_032100885.1 Proteiniclasticum sp. | reverse complement strand
GACGATTTTAATAATGAAACTTTGCTGGAGGCAGCAAACCTTGCCGCATATTTCAGCAAAGCCTCCAAATCCACCAAGGTCCCTGTAGATTACACCCTGGTGAAGCATGTCAAAAAACCTTCTGGCGCGAAACCAGGTATGGTCATCTATTCAACCAACAAAACCTTATATGTGGATCCGGAGGCACCTAGAATTCATAGACAAGAATAGCATTAAGAGGTGTAAGGCATGACTAAGGTAAAAAAGAATAATGAACGTAAAAAGATAACAGACTACTCAATTAAAGTGCTCAACGGCATGGCACAGGGTTTATTTGCATCACTGCTCATAGGACTGATCATCAAACAGCTGGGGACACTTTTCAATATCGAAACCTTAATCAGTTTCGAGACCATCGCTCAAAGTCTCATGGGCCCTGCCATCGGAGCAGCTGTAGCCTTCAGTGTCGGTGCACCTCCCCTTGGCATATTCGCATCCGTAGTTGTCGGAGCCATCGGTGCCGGAACATTTACACTGGTCGATGGTGCAATGGTCGCAAAGATCGGAGAACCGGTCGGTGCACTCATCGCATCACTCGTTGCGGCTGAGCTTACAAAATTCCTTAAGGGAAAGACAAAGATCGAAATTGTCCTTCTTCCACTGGCAGCTATCGTTGCAGGTGGTATTGTCGGATTTTATATTTCGCCTATTATAGCGGCTTTCATGACCTTTTTAGGCAGTCTCATCAACCGTGCAACTGAACTCCAGCCGATTCCCATGGGGATTATTGTCTCTACGGTAATGGGTATGGTGCTGACTCTGCCCATCAGCTCAGCAGCTCTTTCCGTGTCACTGGGTCTATCAGGAATCGCTGCAGGTGCATCAACGGTAGGATGTGCCACTCAGATGATCGGTTTTGCAGTCGCTTCTTTCCGGGAAAACGGAGTGGGCGGTCTTATTTCACAGGGAGTCGGAACATCAATGCTTCAGATTCCAAACATCATCAAAAATCCGAAAATCTGGATCCCACCTACTCTGGCCTCAGCAATTCTGGGACCAGTAGCCAGTGCGGTATTCAGAATGGAAGGCTCTAAACTGGGTGCGGGAATGGGTACATCAGGTCTTGTGGGGCAGTTTGACGCAGTAAGCGTCATGGGTTCTGATACACGGACCATCATGGTGATCATCCTTATGCATGTGATTCTTCCAGCCGTTCTTACGCTGATCATATCAGAATTCATGCGAAAGAAAGGCCACATCAGACCCGGAGACATGAAACTGTAAGCAGAAAAAAGGCTGACTAACATCTGTTAGTTCAGCCTTTTAGTTTGCAGAAATTCAGTTAATTGCCCCGTCTTCTTTCCTCTTGCCCTCTTTGTCAAACGTTCTTTTCAGCGACTTTTCTGTCATGGGGATTACAGCGAGCAGTGCCGCCATCTGGAAATAGAAAAGAATGAGCATATAGTCTTCATAATGTGGAAAATCTCTCATCAGGATTATAACAGGAAGTGAAATCAGGAGCATTACCGTTCCGCTTCTTTTCCAGACCACACCAGAGTAATGATGAGCAAATCTCCACGTATCCTCGTTAATTGATGACATTCTTGTCCTGTACCCATACACGGCATTGATGTCCTTAGGTGGATGTTTTATGAATACAAGACCAAATCCGATCATGGTAAAAGAGAGCAGAGCTGTCATGAAAAGAGAAAAAACGAGCATATTCCACCTCACCTAGAGATAATTTTTCATCAGCAGATGATCCATTGCTTCCCTGTCCATCGACTTTATGGTCTCTACTGCAAGATTGACAGCAGACTCGATATCTTCATGTGCCGCATAGGAATAGTGTGTATGTACATAGCGTGAAGGTATGCCCACGACGAGAACGGGGACAGCTTTGTTTGTCAGATGGATCTTGCCTGCGTTGGTTCCGCCGCCTCTTCTCACAGCACTTTGTACTTTGATCTCATTTTTCTCAGCTACACTTTTTGCAAGACGGATAAAACCGGAATGACTGACATAGCTCTGATCAAGATGCCTGATCTGAGCACCTTTTTTAAGTACTCCCTGGGCATTGAACTCGTCGTAGTACATATCGTCTGCAGGAGATCCCTCAAATACTATGGCAAAATCAGGTCTGACCACCTGCGATGTCACCTGAGCTCCTCTTGTTCCGACCTCTTCCTGAGCAGCTAGGGCACCCGTCACATCACACGAAAGATTCATACCACTGAGTCTTTTCATGGTTTCTATGACCGCAAGACATCCCACTCTGTTGTCAAAAGCCTTTCCGAGCATGATTCCGTTCTTTTCGTTATAGCTGAAGGTGACATCCGGTGAAACCGGATCACCCGGGCTGATGCCGAAAAGACCGATCACTTCATCACGGCTTGTGCAGCCTACATCGATTTTCAGATTCTCCAAATGTATTTTCCCGTCCGCCTTTTCTTCGGCTGTCATGAAATGCGGCGGTTTTGATACGATGATTCCTTTAACATATTCCCCACTTCGGGTTCTGATGATCATGCTGTGCGCAGGAACATTGGTACTCACCCAGCCGCCTAAAGGAACGATGCTCAGGAGACCCTTATGATCGATGGCCTGTACCATAAAACCCACTTCATCAAGATGTGCATCCAGCATGATTTTCGGTCTGTTACCCGTATTCCCTTTCAGCTCGATGTAGACATTGTTCATGGCATCCATGGTGACATCAAATTCCGCCGTATACTTGCTGATGACCTTAACCACGTCTTCTTCAAATCCACCAGGACCAAAGGCATTGGACAACTCTTCCATAAATTTCAGATCTGCCATTTTACATACACTCCTTACCGCTTTGCTTATTTTCCAGTTGGGCTTATCTTGCCATTTTCAGCATTTCCTCGAATATTTCTCTTGTCTTGACCTCGTCTCCCAGATTGAAAATGATTTTCCTGCCTTCATATTCAAAAGAAATATAGGG
>DAMDIS010000126.1:0-4379 GCA_032100885.1 Proteiniclasticum sp. | reverse complement strand
CATCCATAAACAGTCTGACAGAGCCAAACTCCTTCATCCGAAAATTTCCGCGAAGCTTGGAACCGATGGCGGATCCGTTGGTTCTCATGGTGATTTCCGGTATCTCTTCATAAAGAACAATTTCGTCAACTTCTGTCCAAAGGTAAGTATCGCCATACATTCCATGAATTTCCATTCCAGCATCGTCAAGGGTTACACTGGTGTCCCGTGACGATACGTACATCATATACCCCACAAACAGGAACGTTGCGCCAAGGATGCCCACAACAAGGTACATCTGAACCTTGCTTTTCTTCGTCATGACACCATTCTCATCATACATATTCCCGTCATACTTCTGAGATCTTATGATCAGAATCATTGTGGTTAACCCGAAAAAAATGAGAGCAGGCGTAAGGCCGATATCTGCACCGAAATAATCCAGCGCGCCTGTCAGAAAAAACGCGAAAGCATTGCTGTACCCATAATATCCCATGAGCCTTGCAATGGATACGACATCAACATTTTCCCTCTTCTCCTTTGAATAGGTGTTGTAACCTGAAATCAGAAAATACGCTTTGCCTTTATGCACGATCAGTCCTATTGCCAGCAAAGTCGCCGCAGTCAGAAAGTAGAATACCATTTTTTCTTCTCCTTTTTTTCATGATGCTGAATATCACATACTATAGCTGTCATAGTATCTATATTCTCATCATACACCAAAGAAGGACGCCATGCCATAGAAAGAAGCAGACCAGAATATTTCTATTCAAGCCTGCTCCTGAATGCTGTATGAGTTTATTTATTCATCATTGTCTATGGAAGTAATGATGCGACGATAAAAAATACGATGGACAGTACGATGGATACTACCCCGATTTTCCAGTACAGTGCATTTTTATCTTTTCTGCTGTTCTTCATGTTTTCCCCCTAACTGTTACGTTTCTGTTCTGTGATCAGATCAGTTTTTTCCATTCAGCTTCATTGAATCCGATGAGGACAAGGTCATCTCTGATCAGTACCGGTCTTTTGACCAGCATCGGATTTTCCGAAAGCAGTTTTAGAATCTCCTCATCCTTGTATGTCTTCACTTTGTCCTTCATTTCTAGATCACGATATACTGTTCCGCTGGTATTGAGCAGTCTTTTGATTGGCAGTCCGCTTTTTTTATATATATCCTTCAGTTCCTCTAGCGTCAGACTGTTCTCAACGATCTCGCGATACTCGAACTCCAGATTATGAGCCATGAGAAATTTCTTGGCTTTCATACATGTCCCGCATCTGGAATAACAAACCATCTGCATTTATATCCCTCCATTAATTCTGATTCTGCTGCCTTTACCCGGTACAGTACTGACTTCAAGTCTTCCCGGTATCCTGTCCTTGAGCTCGGTGACATGAGATATGATGCCCACAATTCTGCCCGACATATTGAGTTCAAGAAGGCTTTCCAGAGCATTGTCCAGAGAATCCTGATCTAGTGAACCGAATCCTTCATCGATGAAGATGGTTTCCAGGTTCACACTTCCCTTATGGCTTTCGATGAAATCAGAAAGCCCCAGTGCCAATGACAGTGATGCCTTGAAGCTCTCTCCGCCCGATAGTGACTGTACATCTCTCTCTCTACCAGTATACTCATCAAAGACATCTAGTCCAAGACCGATTTTCTCTCTTCTGTTTTCTGTTTCATTTCTTCTCTTCAGCTGATATCTTCCTTCAGTCATTTTTCTTAGCCTTTCATTTGCTCTGATGAGAATACCCTCGAAATAGTATGACTGGACAAATGTTTCGAATCCCATGCCCAGATTTGCCGTATCATACAGATCCTGAATGACCACAAGCTTCTCTTTGTTTTCAAGATACTTCTCATGAATTTCCCCCAGTCTCTGGTGAGAGCGCTTGAGATTATGCACAAGGATATCCTTTTCCTTCAGGAGACTATTCTTGTCCGACAGAATCTGCTCAGTTTCAAGAAGGCTGTCTCTCATGGGCGCAAGATCTTTATAGCGGAGATTTTCTCCATTCTCGCGAAGGCTCTCATACACGCCCTTCACCGCATTATATCCCTTGAAGAATGATATGATCTCTTCATCAATTTTATCAATCTCTGTTACTTTATGTTTGTTCATTTCATAGGATTCCCTGAGCACCTCAGCATCTTCAAGCTTTCTGAAGAACTGGTCCTTCAGCGATTTTGCTGTTTCATGGGCAGAAATCAGTGTCTGGTTAAGCGCACTTTCCTGTCCACTCAGATTCTGATCCTGATTGTAGCATTCCTCATAACTCTTTTTTGCCTGCTCAAGTCTTAAACTGATGTCCGTAATGATCCTATCAAGCTCCTTGATCTGTCCAACCAGACCATAAGACTCTTTAGGTACGCCTTCATTAAGAAGAGAACGTATCTCACCCTTCAGATCATTCATCATCGCTTTTGTCTCATCACTTGCTCTCATGAGATCATCAAGGGATGCAAGATCTTTTCTCAGGATCCTGATTCTTTCATTGACTGCTTCCAGGTTTGTGGTGCATCGGTTGACAGAAGTCATATTTTCGGCCAGCTTGTTTTCAAGCCTTCTGTACTTTTCCTTCTCGTCTCCGCCGATGATACGCAGATCATCGAGTTTGAATGTTGTAATTCCGTTCTCATCTCCCATGATGAGGATTTCCTCAGCCAGATCTTCGAAGTTTCTGATCCAGTTTCTCACATCTGACTTCTTCTCCTGCAGAGCCTTTTCCAGATTTTTCTTTTTCTCCTCAAGATTTTTCAGCGTCACTTCATCGAAATCCTGCACTTCACTGGCCAGTGATGGGTGTTCATATGATCCGCACACGGGACAGGGATCGTTATCGGTCAGGCCAGCTCTTAGAATCTGAGCATAATTCTGATTTCTTTTTTCAAGTTCATGCAGATGGGCATTACTCACAACATCAAGATTTCTAGTGAGATTCTCTTCTTCTTTTCTTAGCCTGACAATATTGTCTTCGACTTCATCACGTTTCTGAGCTTTATTGAATAAGGTCACCATAGTCTTCAGACGGCTGCTGGACTCTTGGAGCTTCATTCTGATTTCCATCTGACAGACTTTCTCGTCATTCAGTTCTCTTGATGCCACTTTCTCATCGTCCAGAAGTGAAGCCAGATCCCTTTCCTTTTTGCGCAGAAAAGCCAGTTTTTTGTCCAGTTCAAGACCCTGCATGTTCAGTTTCTCCAGTTCAAGATTCGCTTCATTCAGTCTCTTTGATTTGCCTAGAAGATCTTCCAGTCTGTTTTTCTTTGTCTTCTTCTCGTCAAGATTGAGGGCTTCTTCCGTAACCGAAGCCAGAGATTTTCTGCATCGTTCCATATACTGGGATATTTTCTTTCTGTCCTCCGACAGGATCTTGATGTCCATCTGCAGTTTTCTGATCTCTGCTTCCCT
The DNA here is from genome assembly GCA_032100885.1 of Proteiniclasticum sp. GTDB lineage: Bacteria > Bacillota > Clostridia > Clostridiales > Clostridiaceae > Proteiniclasticum. The sequence goes on along the minus strand of DAMDIS010000126.1, from coordinate 981 downwards.
GTCTGCCAGCTGCTTTTCAGTATGTGTAATCATTTCGATCTTTCTCAGAAGCTTCAGTTCCTTTTCCTTGTCTTCAAAGGTCCTCTTCAGATTACGGTACCTGCTGTATTCCTCTCTCACTTTCTGAAAGGTCTCGAGATCGGTATTATTCTTCTGTGTTTCCGCTATTTCCTTTTCAATCTGTTTCTGCCTATGGACAAGTTCAGTGATTTCTTTCTGAATCTCCGAGATTTCTTCCTCTGCAGTATGAAGTGTTTCCAGAAGAGCATCCGGTCCCATCTCAATATCTTTTCCTTCCATACCCGCTTCACTGATGATTTCGTTGAACTTAAGAACGAGTTCCCGGTCGGCCGCTCTTGAGGCATCAAAGCGCTCCTTGATCATCCACTGCAGCTTCTCATACTGCTCGGTAGAAAAAAGTTTCTTCAGAATGTCCGACTTGTCCTTTGTTCCGGCCGTGAGAAATTCACGGAACTCTCCCTGAGGGATCATGACGATTTTCTTGAACTGATCAAGATTCAGTCCGATGATCTGCTCGATTTCCGTATTCACTTCCTTGATTTTGACAAGCAGCTTCTCCGGATCGTTCTCTGTATAGAAGTATGCCTTATTGACACCTTTTGCGGTCTCAACCCTTCTTACGTGGTAAAGCTGACCTTTTACTTCAAAGGACAGAGATACTTCCATTTCTTCGTTCTCCTCAGCCATCTGACTTCTGAAGCACTTCGCCTTGGTTCTGGTTTCCCCGCTTCCTTCCCCATATAAGGCATAGCACACCGCATCAAAGATTGAGGTCTTCCCGGCACCGGTCGGTCCTGTGATCAGAAAAATCTTGTCCTCATAGAGCGGTCTGAAGTCAATTTCCGTCTTCTCCTTAAACCCGAGGAAACATTTGATGGTCAAATCCAGCGGCTTCATAGCATGTTCCCTCCTTCCATGGTTTCTACCAGTTCCCTGATCACATCAAGGTTTCCTTCTTCG
>DAMDIS010000125.1:0-7478 GCA_032100885.1 Proteiniclasticum sp. | reverse complement strand
GTTGTTCTCTGCGCAGATAAGCAGTTCCGCCTCCGTATGCACAGTTTCACTGTAAAGCGCAAACCGGTCCACAGAAAATCTGAAAAGCTTAAACCCGTCCTTTTCGAATGACTTCAGCTTAGCAGCCATGGCTCTGAGCACAAGGTCCCCGAAGATATAGCCATAGGTGAGATTGATCTGCTTGAAATTCTGGATGTTGATCATCATCAGCGCACTTTTGTCCTGGATTCCGTTTCTGATCTGTGAAGCGATGAAATGTTCCAGATGAACCTTATTCGGAAGCTCTGTCAGCTCATCATAGTATGCTGTCTGGTGCAGCCTTCTGCTTTTCCTGTAGGTGGCATGCATATTATAGAGAATCGAGGCATAGATGAAGCCCAGAGCACCCAGACCAAATAGGGAAACTGATTTTACAGATTTTGTGGTCTCTTCAAGAGAATAACCCACAGACAGTGCATAAACTTCTTCGTCATCCATCTTGAGCGGAACAATGACGTCATAGTGAGCTCCTTCTTCAGCGTTGTAGATATAGCTGTAATCGCTGTTGTCATTAAGAGCAGCCCATATTTCAGACTCATCCTGATAAATCGTCATTACTCTGTCCTGTTCAGTGGTGGCGATCACTGCATCCGCATTGCCTTTCATCTCGTCAAGAAGCGTTTCCACACTGAAGCGTTCAAGAAAATCATATACCGTATTGGCTCTGATCCCCACCTGAATCAGGCTTCCGTTTCCAAGTTTCAGATAGCCGTACTTATAATAATCTCCGGTAATGACGTCCTGACGGATGTCTTCCACCAGGATTTCTTCCCCGCTTTTTAAAAAGCTGTCAATGGGATGCCCAGGGTAGATCTCCCACCCGATGAGAGTTTGAAGATTTGAAAATTCAAGATATCCTCTTTCATTATAAAAATCCACCTCATCCACATCCAGTGTCTCTGCAAGACTTTTGAGCATCTCATTGGAGAGTTCACCCTCAAAATACCGGACAGAACTCGCCGCAACCCTTATCTTGTCTTCCAGAAGTCTGTGTACAATCTCTTCCCCTTCAGTGAACTTGGAAATGGAATGGGCATAGCTGTTGGCAAGCTTTACCGCTTCCTCATTTCTCCGGTCATAGTAGTGATTTCTGACTGTCGACAGAACAAAAAAACCGGACACAAAAAAGAATCCACTGATGAGAAGAAGTGGAAAAATATAGATTTTCAGGTCCAGATTTTCAATCCCTCTGTTTTTCGACATACACACCTCATAATTAAGCGGCTTGGAATGATTATTCATATTCTTTGTTGTGTATATTGTAACATGATAAAAGATTGTTTATCTAGAGCTTCCATATATTAATCAATGATTTCACTTATAAAACGATACACGAACGGCTAGAAGCCTTTTCTCTGTCCTTTCCATGGCTCGGGCTTACCTTCTATGAATTCATCCACCCCCGGACCTTTTAATCTGCCGAGTCTCCAGATGCCATAAAGATAACTGAAGATGAGCACGATGATGGTGAAGGGTGTCCCGATCAGCGTATTCACCCAGAAAATCTGACTGACATTTCTTCCGCGATAAAGGAGTACCTGAATGATGAGCCGCATCACAAGAAGAAGTGTCCAGATAGCAGTCACTTCAGCATATGCCGGTTTGACATCCTTTCTCCTGAACCACTCCATGGGCCACCCTCTTGTCAGATGGCTCATCAGTGCGGCCAGCGGTTTGCCCGCAAGGATCGACCCCAGTGACAGAAGAACCATAAAGGCGCTGCTGATGATTTTCGGAATGAAAAAATTCTCGGCGTTGCCCGAAAGATAGGCAAACCCTACAGCAATCACTACACTCACAAGGCCGCCCAATGCGTATTTCAGTTCCTGTCCTCTCAGCATGCGAAGAGCGGTAAAACCGGCAGCAGATACCATCGCAATGACTGATGCCGCCATGAGTCCAAGCAGTCCGTTGGCGATGACAAATATGAGAGGTGGAAAGAGCGCATCCACTGTCTTACCGCTCAGAACGCTTTTCAGCTCATCCAGTACCTCGCTACCTTTTCCGCTCATGGTCGCCCTCCCGTTTACCGCTTCTTTCCTTCATCAGAATTTCCTCCTTACGGTCTCCAAGGAAAAACTTCAGGATATCCCCTCTGCTCGTCACAAGATTCATGAAGACATAGACGCTTGCGGCAAAAAAACCAAGGACCATCACCGCAGCGATCCAGATGATGAGCACCGGGATACTTTTTTCCCTGAAGGCCATCCATAGAGAAAAAAGCGTAAAACCGACATAAAGATCCACCAGAGAAACAATTCCCCATGGATTTCTCATAAGCTCTCCCCCATCTTCAAAGAAATTCCCCTTTGTAAAGCCGTAGATCAGTACTGTGGTCATGGCCAGTATGCCCACAAATGAAAGCACTTTTGCAGTTTTCAACTCAATCACCCTCCAAATTCATTTCATGCCGTTCTGTTTCTTTTTTCTCATTATAATCTAAAGCAGCAGGTTTAATCGCAGTACAGTGCAAAATAATTTCAATCAGCACAGACCGTCATAGCTAAGCCTCTTAATTCTCCGATCCTCATATGTTACTATAGAGAGAGAAACAAGGAGTAATGATCAGATGAGAATCAACAAACTGCTCAGCAACTACGGTTACTGTTCGAGAAAAAAAGCGAATGAATGGATTAAAGAAGGCAGAATACACATTAACAGAAGCCCGGCCTTTGAAGGACAGTGGGTGGAAGAGTACGACGAGATCAGGCTTGACGGGGAAATTGTGAGAAAGAAAAACCCTTTGTACATCATCCTGAACAAACCACCAGGCATCATCTGCACCGGAGAAGAGACTGAAGCAGACAACATCATTTCCTATGTAGGCCTATCTCAATATATCTTTCCGGTGGGCAGACTGGACAAGGATTCCCAGGGTCTCATTCTACTCACAAATGATGGAGATACCGCAAATCTCATTCTGGAATCGGATAATATCCATGAAAAGGAATATCTGGTTACTGTGGATCGGGACATCACGGAGGACTTCATCGGCAGAATGAGACGTCCAATGAACATCATGATCGGGATGACAAGAGCATGCCACGCTGAAAAAATCACAGACCGCATATTCCGGATCATACTGACCCAGGGCATGAACAGGCAGATCCGACGCATGTGCAGAGCTTCAGGTTATGAGGTCACGAAGCTCGAGCGGACAAGAATCCTCAGCATCACTCTTGGAGATCTGCCCCTTGGCAGCTGGAGACATCTGGAAAAGGACGAACTTCAGACACTGATGGACCTTCTTCACTAAAATCCATGGATAGTCAAAAGACACTGAAACCTTAATTTGAAGGCTTCAGTGTCTTTCTCATTTACTGCGTGATGATGTTAATGGATCTTTTATGCTTTCATCAGTTCTACAACGATCTTCGCTGTACTGATGAGATCTCTGACATGGAGATGTTCTTCCAGAGTATGCGGTTTTCTCTCGCCGATACCAAGGTTTACAGCTTCAACGCCATTTGCGTTGAATATGTTCGTATCGCTTCCGCCGCCTGAAGTAGTGGTTCTTGTTTTGATACTGAGCTTTCTGCAGGCTTCTTCCACCGCTTTTACGGCTTTATGGTCCACAGGGATATTGAATGCGCCATAGGCGTTTTCTACACTGACTTCAACACTTCCCCCGAACTTCTTCGCCGCATCTTCACAGCACTTGACCATATGGTCGCTCTGAACTTTCAGCTTGTCGTTGTCAAGGCTTCTTGCTTCAGCAAAGAAAACAACTTCCTTGGTGACGATGTTTGTTGCGCCTCCGCCTGATATGGTTCCGATGTTTGCAGTGGTTTCTTCATCCACTCTTAAGAGCTTCATGTTGCTGATGGCTTCTGCAGCCATCTGAACTGCACTAATTCCTGCCTCAGGAGCAACCCCTGCATGAGCTTCAAGTCCGATGAATTTTACATCGATCTTGTTCTGTGCGGGTCCCTGAACGATGATGTCTCCTGGGTCTCCGCCGCTGTCAAGAACAAATCCGATCTTGGCATCAAATTTGCTGTAGTCCAGGTTCTTGGAACCGAACAGACCGCCCTCTTCAAAGATGGTGAAGGCAATCTCGATGTCTCCATGGGATAGCCCTTCTTCCTTGATCACCTGAAGCGCTTCCATAACGGATGCGATTCCGGCTTTGTCATCTCCACCGAGTATGGTTGTTCCATCACTGTAGATGGTTCCGTCTACGATCTTCGGTTTTACACCTCTTGATGGTGAAACTGTATCCATATGTGAGCTGAAAAGAATGGTTTCCTTTTCTGAATTACCCTTAAGCTTCGCAATGAGGTTACCCGAATTGCTTCCAGTCTTTTCACCTGCATCATCCATGATGACTGTAAGACCCAGCTCCTCCAGTTCTTTCATGAGAATGAGCGCAAACTCTCTCTCCTCCTTGGTGGGGCTGTCGATCTGCACATAACGCATAAATCGGTCGATGAGTCTCTGTTCATTGATCATATGTGTCTCCTTTCATTTAACAAAGTGATCCCTGTCAGATTATCCTAACAGAAAGATGTGAATAGTTTAAAAAAAATAGGGCTGAAAATCAGCCCTATTTCTATTTTTACAGTTTATACGAACAGTCCAGCTCCAGGTCCAAGTGGCAGTCCAAGAACATACAAGATGATCATAAGAACTGTCCAGCCGATAAGGAAAGTGATGGAGTACGGAATCATTGTTGAGATGATTGTTCCGATACCGCTGTCCTTGTCGTACTTCTTCGCAAATACCACGATCATGGCAAAGTAGCTCATGAGCGGTGTAATGATGTTTGTTGTGGAATCTCCGATTCTGAATGCAGCCTGAGTAAGCTCTGGGCTTAGTCCAAGTCTCATCATCATTGGTACGAAGATTGGAGCCATGATCGCCCACTTCGCTGATGCGGATCCCATGAACAGGTTGATGAATGCTGAAACAAGGATAAATCCTAGAACCAGCGGAAGTCCTGTAAATCCGATTCCTTCAAGGAACTCTGCACCCTTAACTGAAAGGATTGTTCCAAGATTTGACTTACCGAAGTATGATACGAACTGTGCTGCAAAGAATGCAAGTACGAGGTATCCGCCCATGCTCTTCATAGCGTCAGTCATGGATTCAACGAGGTCATTTGTGTTCTTGATCTTGCCTACAGTCTTACCATAAACAAATCCGGGAATCATGAATACGAGAAGGATCATGAAGATCAGACCGTGGCTCATGAATGTATTGATGTTTACTGCGCCTGTTGCGTCAGCTTCCTTAAGCAGTGCGTTTTCAGGCACTGTAAGAATAGCCATGATTACTGCAAAAATAAGCAGTGCAATTCCCGCATTTCTCAGACCCTTGTTTTCAAGTGGTGTAACTTTTTCCTTGTTTGGTTCAAAGTCACCATGATAAGTACCAAGATTCTTTTCAACAATCTTCTCAGTGACAAAAGTACCGAGGATGGTCAGAAGGAATGTTGAAACGATCATGAAGTAGTAGTTTGCTGTTGGAAGAACCTGATAAGTAGATCCTGCCGCTGCCAGTGAAGCATTTGTGATTCCGCCCAGCAGTGGATCAAGTGTACCGATCAGAAGGTTAGCTGAGAATCCTGCAGATACTCCAGCGAATGCTGCAGCAAGACCTGCGATAGGATGTCTTCCAGCTCCGGCAAATACGATAGCACCAAGTGGAATGACGACTACATATCCTGCATCGGATGCGATGTTGGACATGATACCTGCAAATACAACAACTGCTGTCAGAAGACTTGCTGGTACGTTTGTCAGAAGCTTCTTAAGTGCTACGTTGATCAGACCTGACCATTCAGCAACACCAACACCGAGCATAGCCACAAGAACTGTTCCAAGTGGAGCAAATCCTGTGAAGTTCTTGGTTGCGCTGTTGAATACATAACGTAGTCCTGCAGCTGAGAGCATGTTGTCTGCACCAATTGTCACTTCTGCACCCTGTCTTGCATCCATGTAAGTAACGGTAGTGCCCATGAGTGATACGATATAAGAAATGATGATTACTGCAACGCTTAGAATAACAAATATAATTGCTGGATGTGGCAGCGCATTACCAATTCTCTCGATAGATTTGAGAACGCCTTTGTTTTCATTGTTGCCTGATTTGTTGTTAGCCATAGTTACCCTCCCTTAGGTTTTTTTGACATTCGTAATTATATCAACATGTAAACCTTTTTTCAATCGAATTGCTAAGGTATAGTAATATCTTAATTTATTTTCAATAAAAATTTGAATCTCATACACAATACGTTTAAGATTTCTCAATTTATTGTTAATAAATGTGTTGACATCACAATTAATCTGATTTTTGTGAAACGCGTTCGACACCAACAGGAAAAAGCTTTAGTCTGATTCAAGTACAACTGTCCTTACATGGAATACTAACATCTCATCAGAGAATGTTCAAGTAGAAAATGACCTAAAAACACCCGCCAGATCATCTGGCGGGTGTTCACACTATCTTCGCTTTACTTATCAAATATTCTTCTTCTTTTACCTTTGCCCATTTTTACCCATACGGAATGGTCATTGGTTTCCTTATAGAAATACACACGGACAAGTTCAAGTGGTGTCCATATCTTTCTGAAATTATAGTATGGCATGTTTCTGTTCCCCCTCAGATTTCAAAATTCTACATGATTCTACTTTTTATAAAATAGTTTAACTAAAATGATGATTAAATGGTGATACCACCGAAAATTTGACTACATATTATATTGATATCACCTATTATTCGACACATTTTGTATATTTATCTATAATTATAATAGGTTATTTTATAAATTCAAGTTTAATCTGAAATATAAATAAGTCGAATTTTGTATTATAAAAAGAAATGAGCTCCACACAAAAGTGTAGAACTCATTTCTTTTATATATGTATTATGCTCTTTTATAGTGTGGCTCTAAGCATTTCAATGGCCTTATCTTCCGGCAGAGGTCTGCTGAAGTAGTAACCCTGCATGATCTCGCAGCCATTTTTCATGAGATATTCTCTCTGAATGCCTGTTTCAACACCTTCTGCGATAACCTGAAGACCCAGTTTATGCGCCATGGAAATAATATCATTGGTGATGAGGTTTCTCTCATTGCCGGTTATGATCTTCATGATAAAGTGTCTGTCGATCTTTACAATATCGATATTAAGTTCTCCGATGCTTGCCAGAGAGGAGAATCCCGTTCCAAAATCATCCATGGATACTTCGATGCCCATATTTCTCAGCTTCTGCAGCACATCATTGATCATGGCATAGTTCTCAAGCAGTATGGTTTCAGTAATTTCCAGCTCCAGATTTCTGGTTTCAATTCCCGTTCTTGCGATGATGTCGGAAACGGTATCGATGAAATCGTCCATGAGAAGCTGAATACCGGATACATTCACCGCTACGCGGATATCTCTGTACCCCTGACTCACCAGTCTTCTTGTAAAGATGCACGCCTTCTCAAGAATCAT
>DAMDIS010000124.1:0-7657 GCA_032100885.1 Proteiniclasticum sp. | reverse complement strand
CACCTCTTGAATTTATAGAAGCTGCAGAGAAGAATATGCTCATCGTGGCTTTAGGCGGTTTCTTCCTTGACCAGGCGATGAAATTCATCAAAGAACTGGAAGGGGAAGGTCTTAAGGAACTGAAAGTTGCTGTGAATATTTCAGGTATACAGCTGATCCAGAAGGATTTTACGGATTCAGTGCTCAGCAGAATGAAGACCCATCAGGTGAGAGCTGAGCAGCTGGAGCTTGAAATCACAGAGTCCATACTCTTTGATAATTTCGATATGATCAACAGCAGGCTGAAGGTTCTGAGCGATGCTGGGATTCATCTGGCACTTGACGATTTCGGAACAGGATATTCCTCCTTTGTGAGGCTTCAGGAGCTTCACATCGATACGCTGAAAATCGACCGATATTTCATCGGAAAGCTGATTGAACCCAGACAAGATGTCATAACGGGAGACATCATCAGGATGGCACACCGCTATGGACTTAAAGTCGTGGCGGAAGGCGTGGAGAATGAGCTTCAGAAAGAATATCTTCTAAATCATGACTGCGATTATATTCAGGGTTATCTCTACAGTCCTTCCGTCTCGGGAAAGAAAGCGAAAAAAATGGTCATGGAAAGAGAATAGGAGAATCAGTATGCAGCACTGCATCTTCAGCGAGCAGTGCTGATTTTACTGCCTGAAATACACGTGTTTTTTGTGCCGCTGCATCTGACTTCCAACAGATTTTCATTTTCGAAGGAGTATGGGGATTTCGAGAAAGGAGAACAGCAGATTTTCGGGTATGGAATTGTCATTCTCGCAAATATGTTCAAAGACTTATGTTGTGGGCAACAAGACATTTATTTAAGAACAGGAAAATAGTATAATTGTATTAGTATGTAAAAATGGACTATATCTGTAGAAAGTTAAGGATGGAGAGTGGTATCTGTGAAGAATAACAGAATATTTAATCAATTCAATAGAATCATAATCTATCTATCTTCAAGAAGAGTCATTGTTTTTAGCAGTATACTTCTGACAGCGGCTCTTCTTTTTTCAGGTATAGGGATGCTTATCCATAACAGTATCCAGAGCCTGATCATCAATGAGCTCACACAGTCTTCCCTGAATACCGCAGTGACAGCAGCAGCATTTATCGAAGCGGATATCGAATCCTATGAAAAACTTTCTGATACCAGTGATTATGCCGAGGGGCAATATGATGAAGCCTATTATGATCATATGCAGAACATCTTCCGGAAAATCAGAAAAGAAACCGGTGTTGACTTCATCTATACGGTGAAAAAAATTTCGGAAAATGAAATGGCCTATGTTCTGGATGGAGAAGATCCGGACAGTGAACTTTTTTCCCCTCTGGGCAGCCGCGATGTACTAACAGCATTTGAGCAGAAAGTGTTTTATGAGGGCAAAGCAATCACCACCGGTATGCAGAGCTGGGAAGGATGGGGTGATTATCTGTCGGGGTTTTCTCCTATAATAAATAATGAAGGAAAGGTCATCGGGATTGTCGGTGCCGACAAAAGTTCGGATTCTCTTAGCTATCTCATGAGCAGTGTGGACCTCATCATACTTATGGTGGCACTTTTCATGGTGCTGCTCACCACAATATACACATACAAAATTGTTCACGAAAGAGCAGTAGCCTACAATGTGGATTACCTGACAAAGCTCAGTTCAAGACGATACCATGATCTTCAGCTGAGGCACAGAATCGATCATCTAAGCCGCAAAGGCGGCGAGCTTTCCATGATGATGCTCGATGTGGATAACTTCAAATATATCAACGATGTTTATGGACACGAGATGGGTGATTACATGCTGAGACATGTAGCGGAGATCATCAGAGGAAATCTCAGAAAGAGCGACATCAGCTCAAGAATCGGCGGAGACGAGTTCAACATCATTCTACCGGATACAACCCTTGAAGAAGCGAGGAAAATTGCCGACAGAATCATCAAAGAAGTTCAGGGCACCAGCGGCGAGCTTAACGTAAGCGTCAGCATCGGCCTGGCCACCTGGGTAAAGGACATGAACGCAGTGGACATTACAAGACTCGCCGATATGGCCATGTACAAGGCAAAGGCATCAGGCAGAAATCAGGTACAGGTTGTGCAGGCAAACGCTTAAGCAGCGGAGGAGGACATTTTTTGAAAAAGCGAAGAACTTTCGGACGACAAGTGAATCAGATATTCAGAAAACCCAGAGATGTCGGATTCCTGTCAAAGGTATCCCTGCTTCTTGTGACGGCTTTTCTGTGTCTGGCACTCATTATCATTTCTACAGGGATTAAAAAACATTTCGTCAAAGAACTTGAAATCAATGCGAAGAATCTCGTATTCGGATATAACCACAGCCTGACAAAAGCTGTGGAGGCAAGCAATGTGGTCTCACAGCTTCTGAGCGAGAAACTTGAGATCGTTACGGGATTCATCTCAAATTACGGCCAGGACCTGACGAGTGAAGATCTCAGGAAAATCGCGCTGATGATCAGTGTGGAAGAGATCGACATCTATGGCGACAGCGGAGAAATCAGGCTGTCCAACGTGGACGAATATATCGGCTGGATTCCGCCAAACGATCATCCTGTAAGAGATTTCATCCTTTCAGGAGCCACCTCACATATCGATCCCGTCAGAAACAACACCCTGACAGGTCACGCGGTTCTTTATGGCTATGCCAGAATGGGAGACGGACAGATTGTTCAGGTGGGCATCAATGCCAGAGTACTTCAGAACCTTATTCAGGAATTTGAAGTGAATGACCTGCTGAGAGAAATGCTCACCCATAATAATGTGGAGTATGTCAAATATATTTCCGCGTCTAGAGTCATTTTGGGCAGCAGCAGCGGAGAAGAAATCGGGAACGTCCTGCCGGAAAACAGTCAGGAAGAAACCCTATACGATGCCATAGGAATCGGACTCTTTCAGAGCGTCCAGCCTAAGGATTATTTTGATGTCTATGAACCGGTCTATATCAACGGTCAGAATGCCGGAGATCTTGTCATCGGCATATCTCTTGAAAACACCAGAAACGCGGTAAAAGAGCTGAACAGAAGCGTTACTGTGGTGCTCATCATGCTGTATCTTGCAGCGCTCCTGATGATCCATCTTCTGAATTCCAAAAACAGGAAACTCTCCTATCTTGCCTATGAGGATGAACTGACAAAACTGCCCAATCATAAATATCTGCGAAGAATCCTGAGGTATGAACTGAACAAAAGTCCAAGGGATAAGATTGCCCTTGTTCTCATCGACATCCCAAGATTTACAAGGGTCACCATTGCAAGGGGGTACGAGAAGGGAAATGTCATTCTTCGAACCATCGCAAAGAACATTGAAGCACTGAATATCCCGGGGGCGGAGCTTTTCCGCTACTCCGACGAAAAATTCATGATGCTCATCAAAAACTACGATTCGAAGGAGTCGCTGATGGGGATGATGGATGCTTTAAGCAGCGCAATACCCATGGAAGATGGAGAGAATATCGAAAAGAGATTCAGAACGCTTACCTTCGGTGCCCTTGAAGTCACGGAAAAATACAGACGTGTCGGGGAAGCTCTAGTGGATGTGATGATTGCCATGGACAATGTAAAGGAAGATGGGGCGAAACCTTATGCTTTCTTTGATGAAGCCATGGAGGAGCGCATAAAAAGAGAGAATCTCATTGACAAGGAACTGAGAACTGCCATAGAAAATCCTCATGAGGAGATCATCTATCTTGCGTTTCAGCCCATTGTCGACAGTAGATCGGAGAAAGTTGCAGCATTTGAAGCACTGGCGAGAATGAATTCGAAGCATTATGACTTCGTACCACCGCTGGAATTCATCGAAATAGCCGAGAAGAACGGTCTTATGGTCCCTCTCGGACAGATCATCCTTGAAAAAGCTCTGGACTTCATCAAGAATTCGCAAGATCAGGGATATTCCGTCAGAATAGCGGTCAATATATCCGCCATACAGGTGCTGCAGGAGAACTTTGTGTCCATGGTCAAAAAAGCGCTGACAAAGAGCGGTGTAAAGCCTTCTGATCTTGAGCTGGAAATTACAGAAACCGTTTTTCTCAGCAACTATGATCTGGTGAACAGAAAGCTCGGACAGCTGAAAGAACTGGGCGTCCTTATTGCCATAGATGACTTCGGAACTGGCTATTCCTCGTTTGCAAGGCTTAAGGAGCTGCATGTGGATACCGTAAAGATCGATCAGTATTTCATCGGCAGAATATCAACCCTTTCTCCCAAAGAGCTGATCACAGGCGACATCATCAATATGGTGCACAAGTTCGGCCTGAAGACAGTGGCGGAAGGTATTGAAACGCAGAAAGAGAGAGACTATCTGAGGGACGCAGGCTGTGATTTTCTGCAGGGATATCTCTACAGCAGACCGCTTTCTGAAGAAAAATCATTTTCCTATATTAAATGTCACAGCATCATGGACGATAACATAACTATAGAATCAGGAAAAGCAGAGAATGGTATGCTTAGCTGAGTCTATACTGAAGGAGATTAGATATGGGCATTAACTTGCTTAGTTTTACATATAATTCTGAACATCTTGTACCAGCAGCGGGGCTTATCTTACTGGGACTGATCCTATTGCATCTGTACACGAATACCAAGCAGCACAAACTGGTGGAAAAGTCGAAGAAGTACATTGCCATGGGCATCGACTTTTTCAATGATGATGAACGCTATCTGGCGGTAAAAGACAAAAATCTCAGATATTTTCTTGTGAATAAAGCGATGGCTGGTATTTATGAGGATATTGAAGTGGGTTTTCACGGCAAAACCGATGAAGATATATTTCAGCCTGAACTTGCAGCGAAGCTTAAGGCTTTGGACCTTAACGTTCTTAGGAGCGGAAAATCTCATCAGGAAGACATCAGCTGGAGAGAGAAGACCTACAGAATCAGGAAGTTTCCTCTGATACTGCCTGACGGCACTGAGGGAATCGGAACCAATGGCATCGACATTACCGATGCGGTGAACAGACGCAAAGAAAGAGAGAGGATCATCAGAAGAAACGAGATTCTCATTGATGTCTTCACCCGTGATTTTTCGTCCTCCCATGATCAGCTGGATTATGTCCTTAAGAAGGCTCTGGCACTGACTGAGTCCACCTATGGATACATCTATCTTTACAGTGAAACTGAAGAAGCCTTTACCCTTGAGAATTTTGCAAGAAACGGAAAAATCGTATCTCACAGCAGAATCAGGAAACAGATCTACAGGCTGGACAAGATGGGGCTATGGAGCGAAGCGGTTCATTACCGTAAACCTATGATCTATCATGAACCTAAGAAAACCACGTATGACTTGAATGCTTCTGGTAAAGAAAATGTCACTTACTTCAATATGATGACGGTCCCTGTAATCATCGAAGAAAAAGTTCTGGCAGTGGTGGGTGTAGCGAACAACATGTCCGGATACACAAATACCGATGCAGAGGAGCTATCCCTTCTGATGACTGGGGTCTGGCATGCCAAGGAGAGGAAAGAAACCGTTACGGCTCTGGAAAGAACAAACAGGAGCCTGGCAGAGAACAAAGACAAGCTGACCCATATCCTCAATTCCTCAGCTGATGGCATCTACGGGATGGATGTGGAGGGGAACTTCACCTTCATCAATAAAAGCGGACTGCAGATCCTGGGTTATGACGAGGCGTCTTCACTCATCGGAAAGAACTGTCACCAGCTGATTCACCACAGCAACAGAGATCTGGAAAGAATCCCTAAGGAAAAGTGCAAGATTTTTTATGCGATTTCAAGAGGAGATGTAGTCACGGAAGAAAACGAAGTTTTCTTCAGAAAAGACGGATCCTATTTTCCTGTAAGATACTCTGCTCATCCTCAAATCCTTAATGGAGAGATCATCGGTTCAGTGGTGACCTTCACTGACATCACCATGAGAAAGATTCATGAAGAGAATGTTCTGTACCTCAGCTATCATGACGCGCTGACAGGACTCTACAACAGAGCTTATCTTGAAAAAGTGTATGCGGAGCTTGAGCAGGAGGTCAATCTGCCCCTCAGTGTTGTGGTGGGTGATGTGAACGGACTGAAGCTTTCCAACGATATTTTCGGTCACAAGAAAGGTGATGACTTTCTGCAGCGTATTGCACTCATCATCAAAGGCAGTACAAGAGAAGAAGATCTCCTGTTCCGTGTGGGGGGAGACGAATTCTATCTGTTCCTGAAAAATACCAGAGAAGACGAAGCGAAAATCATCATGAACAGAATCTCGGAAGCCATCTCCAGTGAAAACTTCAATGGGGTAAAAGGCAGCATTGCCCTTGGTGTATCCGTTATGGAAAATATGAATATGTCTCTTGAAAACACCATGAATGATGCCGAGCAGAAGATGTACAGAGAGAAGACACTGAAAAGGAAAGAAGAGAGCTCAAGACAGCTGGAGTCATTCATCAGCATTATGATGAAGAGAAAAGAAGACAGGCTGCATGCGGAGAAGACAAGAGAAATTGCGCTTTCCATCGGCAAAGCGCTTTCTCTGCCTGAAGAAGACATGATTATATTAAGGGATGCGGCTTATCTTCATGACATCGGCAAAATACCCCAAATCATGCAGAAAGAAGGACGTTCAGGTTTCATGCCAACCAGAAAAGATCATGCCATCATCGGCTACCGCATTCTGAACTCTTTTGAAGAGACCATGGACATTGCAAGAGTAATCCTCTCGCATCATGAGAAGTGGGACGGATCGGGTTATCCTAAAGGACTGAAGGAACAGGAGATTCCGAAGCTTTCAAGAATTGTCACAGTAGCTGAAAGATTCGACAGGCTGACATCAGAAGATCCGGATTCACCTGAAAAAATCAGTGAAGCCCTCATGGATATGAAAAAAGAAGCCGGGGTGACACTGGACAGGGAACTTGTTGAAGTGCTTCAAGAAATCTTTGAAGATAAGAAAAGGGCTGGTTAGACCGGGTAGGCTGCAGTCGGACGTGACACCTATAACCATTCCAATGCTTCATACTACGAAGGTGACATCATAAACGATCGCAAAATGAGAAATATAGATTAAATAACCGGAACTCATCATGAGTTATCATGGATTTTGAGTTATGATATGTTAAAATATGAAATAGGTACAATATAGAATGTCTACGCTTTCTCAGAAAAATAGATGGATATCAGATGAGTGCGTGAACACTTCGAATGGCATGTACAGATAGGTATTAATAGACAGAATTATATGGACTAGTATTTATGAGATTAAAGGTAGGGCGGTATTATGGGGACACAAAGAAAATTAAGTAAAACTTATCTGGGATTATTCTTTCTGGCTTTTGCCGGTTTTACAATCCTCTTTCTTGTTGTCGGTTTTACGATGTTTCAGAGTCTCAGAGACTACGCCATGAAGGACATTCATGAAGAGGCGGTCAGTACAGCCAGAAGCTATTCCTATACCATAAGAAAGAATATGAAGGCCAGGGAAGTGGTGAATGAACTCATATCCCACAAGATCCTTGCTGCAGGAAGCGTTCTTGTCAATGAGGACAGAGTCGCTGCAGCAGATCTTGAAACCATGGCAAGAGAACTCAAGGTTGACAGCATTGATGTATATAATCCGGAAGGAAGAGTCATTAATTCTGCATTTCCGGGAAACCTCGGATGGTCCGTATATGAAGGCCATCCCGTGAATGATTTCT
>DAMDIS010000123.1:0-7765 GCA_032100885.1 Proteiniclasticum sp. | reverse complement strand
TGAAGGCGGAGAAGTCAAGCTCTATACAAAAGCGGAGTACAACGAAAAGAAAACAGCGGGTATCCCAGGTGTTGCAAGCGTAATGAACGAAAACCATGCAGACATCATCGTGGAAGCGCTGGGCGGAGCACAAAACATAAAATCCGTGGACAACTGCTATACAAGACTCAGACTGGTCCTTAACGATCCGGAACGAGTCGACGAAAACAGATTGAAGAGTGAAACCGGCGCAAGTGGTATCATCCGAAAAGGAGACAATGTGCAGGTCGTTTATGGGCTCAATGTGGGCAGTGTGAGAAAATCCGTAGATTCATATCTCGGGATCACAGGATCCGCAGACTGAACCAATGAAAGGAATGAATAAAAACATATGAAGAAATTTTCAGTAGTTATTGCAGGTGGGGGAAGTACATTTACACCCGGTATCGTCATGATGCTGCTTGATAACCTGGACAGATTCCCCATAAGAAAACTGAAGCTCTATGACAATGACGGAGAAAGGCAGGGCATCCTTGGAGATGCTCTGGAGATTCTCCTTAAGGAGAATGCACCTGAGATAGAGTTCCTCCATACAACAGACCCTGAAGAAGCGACTACCGATACCGATTTCTGTATGGCGCATATCCGAGTGGGAAAATATGCCATGAGAGAAATGGACGAGAAAATTCCGCTGAAGTATGGTGTTGTCGGACAGGAGACCTGCGGACCGGGAGGGATTGCCTATGGCATGAGAAGCATATCCGGGATGCTTGAAATCATCGACTACATGGAGAAATACTCACCGGAGTGCTGGATGCTGAACTATTCCAATCCCGCATCCATTGTGGCTGAAGCCTGCAGGGTGCTGAGACCCAAGGCAAAAGTGCTCAACATCTGCGACATGCCTGTGGGCACCTTAAGAAGGATGTCCCAGATTGTCGGAAAGACACCGGCAGATCTTGAAGTGAGATACTTCGGACTCAATCATTTCGGATGGTGGACAAGCGTGAAGGACAAGGAAGGTCATGAGTATCTGGAAGAGATCAAAAGCTACGTTTCCGAAAACGGATACCTGACACAGGTGGAAGTGGATACTCAGCATATGGATGAAAGCTGGCAGGCGACCCATAAGAAAGCGAAGGATCTTCTGGCGGTCAATCCGAGATATCTGCCCAATACCTACCTGAAATACTATCTGTTCCCGGATTATGAAGTATTGCATTCAGACTGCAACTATTCACGGGCAAATGAAGTCATGGACGGAAGAGAGAAAACCGTATTTGATGCGGCGAAGAAGATCAAGGAAAATGGAACGGCAAAAGACAGCGGATTCCATATCGACAGTCATGCTTCATTCATTGTGGACCTTGCAAGAGCCATCGCTTTCAACACCCATGAACGTATGCTCATGATCGTTGAGAATAATGGTGCCATCGCAAACTTCCCGGATGATGCCATGGTGGAAGTACCCTGCATTGTGGGTTCAGATGGACCGGAGCCTCTGGCTCAGGGAAAGATTCCTGACTTTGAAAGAACCCTTATGTTCCAGCAGCTCATGGTGGAGAAAATGGTCGTCGAGGCTTACATCGAAAAGAGCTATCAGAAGCTCTGGCAGGCGCTGACCCTGTCTAAGACCATCCCGAGTGCGGGTGTGGCTAAAGCGCTTCTTGATGATCTTATCGAAGCCAACAGAGATTTCTGGCCGGAGCTCAAGTAAAAAAATACACAAGGCAGGAGGCTTGAACTCCTGCCTTTTTTAAAGGAGATAGATAGAGATGAATATCGGATTAATCGGACTGGGGAAAATGGGCATGATGCTCCTTATGAATATGAGCGGACAGGGATTCAAGGTTTATGCCAGTGACAGAAATCTTGGCCTTCGGTCTGAGGCCGAAAAGCACGGTGCAGAATTTCATAAAGACCTGAAAAGTATGGTTCAGGCCATGCCGGGGAAAAAGATCATCTGGCTCATGCTTCCAGCAGGTCCTGTCACAGATGAGGTATTTCATAGTGTGCTTCAGATCCTCTCTTCAGGCGACATCATCATCGACGGAGGCAATGCGCACTACAGGGATTCTGTGAAGCGCTTTGAGAAGGCATCGGAAAAAGGAGTGCACTTCTTTGATGTGGGTACTTCGGGGGGCGTTGAAGGCGCAAGAAACGGGTCCTGCATGATGATCGGTGGAGACAGAGAAGTCTTTATGGATATCGAGCCGCTTTTCAGAGCCGTCAATGTAGAAAACGGGTATCTCTATACCGGAGAAAGCGGAAGTGGACATTTTCTTAAAATGGTTCATAATGGAATTGAATATGGCATGATGCAGGCCATCGGTGAAGGATTCAATCTTCTCCACAAGAGCCAGTATGACTATGATCTGGAGAAGGTCGCAAGGGTCTTCAACAACGGTTCCGTGATCAGAAGCTGGCTTATGGAGCTGACCGAATCGCTCCTTTCAAAAGACGGGGATCTGTCTGATGTGGAAGGCGTCATCCATTCATCGGGAGAAGGCCAGTGGACACTGGAGGAAGCGCTGAAGCTTAAGGTGGCGGTTCCTGTCATCGCCCAGTCGGTGATGGTCAGGTATGCCTCTGAAGATCAGGAAAAATACGGTGAAAAGGTCATCGCCTCCCTCCGCAATGAGTTCGGAGGTCATGCAATGAAAAGAAAAGGGATGAAAGATGAGTTATAGAATAGGGATAGACATCGGGACCACAAGTACAAAGGCGGTTCTTTATGGAAAAAATCTCGAAAAAATCGCCTCGGCAAATATAGGCTACAGAACCTTCCATGATCAGCCGGGCTATTCCGAGCAGGATCCTGTGGAGCTTCTTCACGCCTTCAGACGGGCGGTGAAGGACGTCCTTGCAGGCGTCGCCGACAGGAGCGAAGTGAGTCTTCTTTCCTTCTCCAGTGCGATGCATGCCCTGATTCTTGTGGACAGCAAAGGTCATCCCCTTACCCGCTCAGTCATCTGGTCGGATAACCGTGCTGTAAAAGAGGTGGAAGACTTCAAAGAAAATGAGGACTGGCTGAAACACTACAGGAATACGGGAACGCCCATCCATTCCATGAGCCCATTCTTCAAGCTGAAGTGGTTCAAAGAGCATACAGATCTTCTTGGAAAGACGTACAAGGCAGTAGGCATCAAGGAATTCATCCTCCATCATCTTACTGGGGAGTATGTCGTGGATTATTCCATAGCATCGGCCACAGGAATGTTCAATATCCATGAGCTGAAATGGGATGAGGAGGCCATGGGTTATCTGGGCATCGGAAAAGAGATGCTGCCTGAGGCCGTTGATGTGACCACATGTCTGAAGATCAGGAATGAGGATTTTATACTTGAAATGGGACTCTCCAAAGGTGTGGAGCTTATGATCGGCGCATCTGACGGGTGCCTTGCAAATCTTGGCAGCGGTGCCATGAGTGAAGGCGAAACCACCCTAACCATCGGCACAAGCGGAGCGGTCAGAATGACGGTTAAAGAGCCTCTTCTTGATGAAGAAGGCAGGACTTTCTGCTATTACCTGAAAAAGGACAGCTGGGTCATCGGCGGTGCGGTCAATAACGGAGGGAACATTCTCAGCTGGTTTGACGGCATTTTCTATGATGGCAAAGGACAGGTCTATGAGGATCTGGCCGTAAACATTGAAAAGATTCCCATGGGGAGCGACGGCCTTCTTTTTGTCCCTTATCTCTTTGGAGAGAGGGCACCGTACTGGGATGGAAGTCTGACTGCATCCTATTTCGGCATGAATGCCTATCATGAAAGGGCGCATTTTGTCCGTGCGACCATTGAAGGGATCCTCTTCAATCTGAAGGAAGTTCAGGAGAGGCTGGAGAATCTGGGTGGTGAGACGGTGAGACTGACCGCATCTGGAGGATTTCTGAAAAGCGGAGCCTGGAAGAGGCTTCTTGCGGAAATTTTCGCTAAGGATGTCTATGCACAGGATTCAGAAGACAGCAGCTGCCTTGGGGCAGTTCTCCTTGATGAGCGCCTGGTCTTAGAAAGAAAAGAGAAGGAAGATCAGCCGGCAGCTGTCTATGATGAGAGCAGGAGCCGTGAATATCAGGCATATTTTAAAAAGTACCTCTGGTACTCAAGAAAAATCGCACAGCTTCAGAAAGAGGGAAGAGAACTCTTTCGGTAATACATGAAAAATGCAGCTCAGGAGAAACGATCTCCTGAGCTGCTGATTTTTTTCGTTTAGAATCTGATATCCATGGTGTAGGTATGCGTCTTGTCTTCACCGGGTTCAAGGAGCACATTGTCTTCTTTATCCAGGAACTCGCCATAAAAGTCGTCATAATCCGCATGTCCTGCCCATGGTTCAAGACAGATAAACGGAGCATCTCCAAGGCTTGTCCAGATACCGAGAAACGGAAATTCGCTCATATGAAAGCGGACTTCCTTGTTGTCCTTGCGGTTTTTCAGAGAGATGTATTCTGATTTCAGGTTCTGGAAGATGAGCGCATCTTCATTGAAGAGGTCTTTCGTCAGGTTCAGGATCTTCACGTTGGTGCCCATGGGAATCCTGTTCCTTTGAAGGAGTCCGGATTTCGGATTGATTGCAATGGAAGAGAGATTCTCGAAGAGCTCGAATTCCAGATAATAGTCTGTAAAGGCATCCTTGCCGCTTCTAGGTGCAAGAAATGCAGGGTGTGCACCTACAGAGTAGGCCATTTTTTCTTCGCCTGTATTTCGGACCTCGTAACTGATGGAGACGGATTTCCCGTCCAGTCTGTAAAGGACTCTGAAACTGAAGGGGAAAGGATATATTTTAAGGGTCTCCTCTGAACTTTTCAGTTCAAATACAGCATGATTTTCCGAGCTTTCCAGAAGCTCGAAATCCATATTTCGCGCAAAGCCGTGTCTCTTTATAGGATAGGCTGTTTCCTTATGACGAAGCTCTCCGTTATAGAGTGCACCGACTACAGGAAACAGATGGGGTGCAGTATAATTCCAGTATCTTTTGTCATTCATCAGAAATTCTGTGCCATCCATATCCTTGATGCTGATGAGCTCTGCTCCGGCCTCTTTGACTTCAATGCTGAGATACGTGTTTTTCAGGATAACCATGATACTCCTCCTTGATAAACTATTCTGATAATAGTATATCATCTTTTTTTTGAAGAAATGTTGAATTATTGTGAGCAATATTTGCCAATGCTGTCCAATCCGCATAATTCAGTTATGAAAGGGGTTGATAATCATGGCAGTAACAGTAAAACAGCTATCAAAGGACCTGATTCTCACATTTGAGAGGATCAACGAGCAGGGGAAACCCGTGAGCGAGGCAAGAAGAGTGAGAAACTTCAAGGTGGACGCTCTTCCGGAAGATCTTTATGAGGTGGCAATGAAAATTGTAGCCTTGAGCGAACAGAGCTGTGAAGACATTGGTATGCAGGACGTCAGCACAATTTCAGCACTATAGGAGGTAGGAGAGTATGAATACACTTACTATGACTTTTCTGAACAAGGAAGGCAAAAACTTCAGTCTGAGACTTCCTAAGGTGAGAACCGACATCACGGAAGTGGAAGTGGAAGAGCTTATGACCACGATTCTTACAAAGAATCTGCTCTTTGTGGGAGAAAAGGAGCTTGAGTCCATTGAGTCAGCTTCCATAAACAGAGAAGAGGAAATCATCGCATAACCCAATTTACGGCGGTCTTACCACAATCAGGTGGTAAGACCGCCTTTTTCCGGTTCATCAGATGTTTTCCGATTGTTCACCCTGAGGTGTTTGGGTGAGCGCATCGTCTTCATGTATAATTGTGATAAGAACTGATGAGATGAGGTGAAGTGCCCGGAATATCGCCGGGTCAGAATGAAGAAGACGATTGAATTTTTAAAAGGATTTCTGGATAAAGTGAATAGAGAAGACAGCATAGCCTATGCCTATCAGCTGACTTATGGTCTGCTGCTTTCGATTTTTCCTTTCCTGATTTTTCTCATGACGCTGATCGCATTCCTGGGCCTTGACAGAAGCTATGTGCTGAATCTCCTTCGGACGAGTCTTCCCGATGAAATATATGGACTCGTAAGCGGTCCTGTTGTGGATCTTGTGGAGAACCAGAGAGGCGGACTGCTTTCCGCTTCCGTACTTGGTGCGGTCTATGCAGCCTCAGGAGGCTTCAGGGCTTTTATGAAAGGCATGAACAAGTCCATGGGATTTGATGATAGAAGGAGCTTTATCTACCGATACATCATCTCGATTTTATGGGTACTTCAGCTGGCGGTTACAATTCTTCTGGCACTTTTAGGTATCGTATTCGGCAGACAGATTCTTGATCTGATCTCCTCGTACTTTTCTTTTATTCCTACAGAAGGGATCGTCGAAATTCTGAGAATCGTGGTTCCCATAGGGCTTCTTTTTGGCGTACTTTCACTGGCCTATATGTTTGTCCCCTACAGAAACGTGAAATTCAAATACGCTTTTCCAGGCGCGCTGTTTTCGACGCTGGTCTGGATCGCGTTTACCATACTCTTTCAGTTCTATATTAATAACTTCGCCAACTATTCCAGGTTCTATGGCACACTCGGAGCTGTTATCGGTCTGCTCCTCTGGCTTTCACTGACGTCCATCATCATGATGCTGGGGGCATCCCTTAATGCCTATCTTATCGAAAGAAGGGGCATTGAAGAACCTTATATGAGAAAGAGAAAAAAAGGCCGGAGCAAGAAAGAGGCAGCCGATGAAACAGATACCGACGAGCATGATATAGAGAGTCCTGGCGATTCAAAATCTCTACCAGAGAACAAATTCGAGACCCTTAAAGAGCGAGTGAAAGATACACTTGATAAATGAAACTGATGGGTGACCGGCACCTGTTCCTGTAAAGGAGCAGGTGCTTTTTGGCTTCTCTGAAATCAGTTGAATAAGGAAGACATGTCGAGAGTGTTTATTTTCAAGAATACTCAAAGCTGTTCTTAGTAGTATCCGATTTCAATCCAGATGCAAAAAGATTGTACAGTGAAATAGGGTATTCAGTAATCGGTGATATACCTGACTTGTATCGCGAAGGTATAACAGAATGTCTGATGATGAAATCAAAAAAATAACGATTTGCTGAATTTTTATATTATGAAAGAAAAACACAGCAACGCGAATTCGTTCATGCTGATTTTCTTGAGTACACTGATGCAAAACCTGGTATTTTGCCTGTAAAGAAGGGATTTATTTTGAATCCCTTCAATCATGTCCAGTTTCAGCAACTAGCCTAAGACAGAAACTTTCAATAAGGAAGAGTTGTATATGCTTATGGTCATTCATAAACTTTCTGATAACATGAGGCTAAGTTATTTTCTCTACCTTATCATCAAATATTCTTCATAGTATAATGAGGGTTAAAGACGGAGGTGAGTAGGCATGATTTTAGGAACAGGGATAGACATCATTGAGATAGAACGGGTAAAACATGCATTTGATACGGAGAGAAGAAGAAATCGGATATTCACATCAGCAGAAATTGAATGCTTTGGAGAGAATTCCTCACGTATGGCAGGTTTCTTTTCGGCGAAAGAAGCGCTATCCAAGGCACTGGGGACTGGAATCCGTGAGATATCCTTCAGGGAGATGGAGATTCTCAAGGAACCCGGTGGTAAGCCATACTTTAATATGGCGCTGCTTAAACCTCACCTTAGAAGAGTCTTCCGGAAAGAGAGCTTCAGAGTGCATCTGACAATTTCCCACGACAGGGAAAGAGCGACGGCCATGGTGATCATCGAGGAGGAATAAAATATGTATGTAACGGATGTGGAATCCACGAGAAGGATAGATGAG
>DAMDIS010000122.1:4586-7796 GCA_032100885.1 Proteiniclasticum sp. | reverse complement strand
CAAGCTTCGCTTCCCATCTTGCGGTCATTTCAGGTGAAGTCAGATCAACCGGTGCCAGATTCAGAAGCTGCCTGCCTTTTTCTGTGATATGGATCTCCTTGCCTCTTTTTTCAAGAACAAAGGAAGAAAAGAGTTTTTCGATTATGTCCGCTCTTGTTGCAACTGTGCCCAGACCGCTGGTCTCCTTCAGGATGGCTTCCAGCTTTTTATCCGATGACTCCATATACTTCCCCGGATTTTCCATGGCAGAAAGAAGTGTGGCATCTGTGAAATATGCCGGAGGCTTTGTCTTTCCTTCTTCAAGGATCACTTTCTCCACTTTCAGCCTGTCCCCTTTTTTAAGAAGGGACTCTCTCTCTTCCATTTCCTCTTCATCCTGTTCTCTTACAAGGGCTCTATACCCCTGACTGATGGTGACCTTTGACTTGTTTTTGAAAGTCTCCTTGCCTATGGCACCTGTGACCACCATTTCCTTGTAGACATATGGATCCATGAGTACACTTAAGAATCGTTTCACAACCAGCAGATAGATCTTTCTTTCCTTGTCTGTAAGTGTCGAAAGGACAACAGATTCTTCTGTGGGGATGATGGCATGGTGATCGGAGACCTTGGCGTCATTCACAAAGCTCTTCTTTTCCTTTATGCCTTTTCTCAGGATCTCTCTGCCTACATTGGTCAGGTCTCCCTTGGCGGAAGCTTTGACTCTGTCGGCCAGTGTACCCACAACATCCCTTGAAATATATCTTGAATCCGTTCGGGGATAAGTCAGTATCTTATGACGCTCATAGAGCGCCTGCATGGTGTTTAGCGTCTCTTTGGGGCTCATGCCGTAAAGATTGCTGGCATCTCTCTGAAGCTCAGTAAGGTCATATAGAGGTGGTGCGTCTTTTCTCTTTTCACTGACTTCCACATTCCCGATGAGCAGATCATTGCCTTCAAGCTGCCTGTATTTCTCTTTCGCTTCACCTGCGTTGAATATTCTGCCTCCCTCATGCTGAAAGAGGACACTTCCTGCCCTTACCTTCAGTGTATGATATGGTACCGGCTGAAACGCTCTGATTTCATCTTCCCTCGACTTAACCATGGCGAGGGTCGGGGTCTGCACTCTGCCTAAAGAGAGCTGAGCATTATGCTTGACTGTCAGCGCACGTGTGGCATTGATACCAACAATCCAGTCCGCCTGGCTTCTGGCCTCTGCAGATTTATAGAGATTTTCATAGTTTCTTGCGTCCTTCAGGTTCTTAAAACCGTCTTTTATGGCCTTCTCCGTAACGGAGGAGATCCAGAGCCTCTTCATGGGCTTTCTCACGCCAGCTTTCTTAATGATCCAGCGGGCAACTAGCTCACCTTCACGTCCCGCATCGGTAGCAATGACAATATCACTTACGTCTTTGCGGTCCATGAGAAACTTAACGGTCTTATACTGCTTTGCGCTCTGACCGATGACAGAAAGCTTCATCTTCTCCGGGATCATGGGCAGAAGTTCCATCTTCCACTCTTTATACTCCGGCATGGCTCTTCTCTTCAATATTTATCTGTATCTCTATCCCTATGATTATATCATATGCCGCCAGGCGGTTTTTCTACTAATCTCCTGCCTCTTTAAGCTCAAGGTTATATAAAAGACAAGAGATGGATGATTTTTGTCATCCATCTCCTGTCTTTCTCCTACTGGTAAACCACTCTGAAATCTTCAAAGACCACAATGAGATCCTCACTGAAGGTATAGCCCATTTCTGCACCTTCATTTCTGAAGAATTTCTCATGCCCTCTCTGCCAGGATAAAAGATCATCATCTTCACCCTCCCGGATGCAGATCTCGTAGGTCATATCCTTATAGGGAATGAGGGTGACCTCTGCTGTTTCAATAATGCATCTTGGATTCCCTTCAAAATCGGTAACTACAGAAAGATCTCCCGTCTCAGGAAGTCTTTCTCCTTCGATTTCAAAGGAATCTCTGCTTGCAGCTGTTGCCTTTTTCTTTCCTGAAAGGACAAGCTCAAGCAGTGACTCTGCAAGCTCTTTTGTCAGCTCAAAGTGAAATACCGAGTAGCAGGGGGTGTCTTTGTCTCTTCCTGTTTCTTTAATGAACCTCGCCCAGTATTCGGCTGCTTTTTTATCCATAACCATAACAGTTAGCTCCTTCTGTTCAGTATTTAAGTGAAGTGTCTCCTATCTGTTCTTGGATTTGAACTCTTTTTTTGCTTTCTTGAGCTCCTTTTTGCCGCCGAACATCTCTCTGATTTTCCTCTCCTCGATCTGCCTTGAACTCAGTCCGTCATATTTCGTCTCTTTCTTCAGCTTCTGATAGTTCTCATACCGCTCTCTTGTGAGAAACCCTTCCTCCAGTGCGCGTCTTATGGCGCAGCCTGGTTCTTTTTCATGGCTGCAGTCATTGAATCTGCATTTTGTCTGAAGCTCCATAATGTCCACGAAAGACTCTTCAAGGTCCGCGTGGTCAATGCCCAGCTCTCTCATTCCAGGCGTATCGATGACTGCGCCGCCTTCAGGAAGAAGAAGCAGCTCTCTGCTGGTTGTGGTGTGTCTGCCCTTATCGTCATTTCTCAGCCCCTGAGTGGCCATGACCTCTCTACCAAGGAGTCTGTTGATCAGTGTAGACTTGCCGACACCGGAAGAGCCGATGAATGCCACCGTTTTGCCTGTTCCAAGGTAAGGCTTAAGGGCTTCGTAGCCGTGCTCTTCGCTACCGGAAGTGACCAGTACATCGTAGCCGATGGTAATCTCTTCCACTTCTCTCTTTTTTTCCAGAGGATCATCACACAGATCCGATTTGGTCAGTACGATGACAGGAACCGCGCCGCTGTCCAGGGCTACTGCAAAATATCTTTCGACTCTTCTGAGGTTGTAATCATTGTTCAGCGCCATACACAGAAATACCACATCGATATTTGCGCCCACTGCCTGAGGCTTCGGATTTCTCCCCGCCGCTTTTCGGACAAACAGGCTTTTTCTCGTCAGGATCTCATGGATGATGGCATATCCGTTTTCGTCATCCTTCCGGTCAACCATGACAAAGTCTCCCACAACCGGGAAATCCACAGGTGTTGCTGCAAGGTATCTCATTTTACCGGATACCTCCGCATGGACCTCACCCTCGATCAGGGCGACGATATAAAGATCCTTATGCTGCGAGATGACTCGCCCCGCATAAAGTCCTTCGTGCATTTTTGCTTCACTTAGTATTCTCTC
>DAMDIS010000122.1:1139-4576 GCA_032100885.1 Proteiniclasticum sp. | reverse complement strand
AATTCTAATTCCCTCCAAAAGTTTTTCATTGGAGGTTACGCATCCTTAAAAGGCATATCCTCCGGTCTGGTTTTTAAAAACATATGCAATATCATTTCTCATAATCTACCACTCCTTTCAAGTTAATATGCCTGATGTATCACCATAAGGCTCAACATCTACAAACATTATAATACCAAACGGTTCTCCAGCATACAGAAAATTCAAAATAACCCTTCAATCCGTAATCTGAAGACAGATCACCGACCTGTCTCGCATTATTTGTGTTCATTTACAACGAGATGTGCATATCGTCCTCATTTACTATCTATTTTCCTCATACTCTGTTATACTGATGTAGTCCTAATAAAGGATAAATAACAGTTCAAGAAGATTTAGCTTTCGCCTTAGCGACAGAGGATTTTATGGACAACTGTTCTAAGGAGGAAAAATCAATGGAAGACAAGAAGATCATTTGCAGAGACTGCAACAACGAATTTTTATTCACAGTAGGTGAGCAGGAATTCTACAAGGAAAAAGGTTTCGAAAACGAACCAGTAAGATGTCCTGATTGCAGAAGAGCAAGAAAGAACGAAAAGTTCAACAGAAGATAATCTTATAAATCAGCAGCTGCGCAGGCAGCTGCTTTTTTTATTGAAGTTGTAATATACAATCTTCAGATTATTCTAGAATTTATATAAAACTTTTTCATAAAAACGCTTTTAATTGGAAATTACCTGTGTTATAATAAAGCTGTCCTTGAAAAGGGATAATAAAATACAGTTAGTTACAAAGATTTCAATTTCGCCTTAGCGACAGAGAATTTTAGGTATAACTGTTTCTAAGGAGGAAAAATCAATGGAAGACAAGAAGATCATTTGCAGAGACTGCAACAACGAATTTTTATTCACAGTAGGTGAGCAGGAATTCTACAAGGAAAAAGGTTTCGAAAACGAACCAGTAAGATGTCCTGATTGCAGAAGAGCAAGAAAGAACGAAAAGTTCAACAGAAGATAGTCTAATAAAATCAGCAGTTGCGTAAGCAGCTGCTTTTTTGTTGTCCCTAATTCTTCAGATCAGCGGCATATAAAAAGGGATCCATCTGAATCCCTTTGAAATAACTATGAAAACAGCAGACGATCTTACCTTCTTCGCTTATTCTCGTTTTCTAATACGGAAATAGAAGATAAGCCGCAAATAGAAGCGCTGACGCCATAACAGCCTCCCCTATAGAAACCATGCAGGTTCTGGGATTTTCAGCATATTTCCATTCTCTGAAAATATTAACTGAAATGGAAAACAGAATATAAACTAGAGGTACTGCAAATGGAAGCATACTGGAAAACAGGCCGCTATTCAGGAAATAGTTGATGACAGACAGTGCTAACAAAATCAGATAAGCATTCCTTATGATTTTATCCATATACTTCTGTCTCTCCCTGATTTCAAAGGCATGATCAGTTTCGTTTTTCCTACTTTCAGATATTTCTTCAGTAAAC
Source organism: Proteiniclasticum sp. (assembly GCA_032100885.1). Classification (GTDB taxonomy): domain Bacteria; phylum Bacillota; class Clostridia; order Clostridiales; family Clostridiaceae; genus Proteiniclasticum. The sequence goes on along the minus strand of DAMDIS010000122.1, from coordinate 3,098 downwards.
TGCTGAAAAGAAACGTCAGTCCCAGAACAGCTGCTAGAGCTGCAATCAGCGTGATCCCGAACATCGGATTGATACTGAAATCCTCATTATACAAGTCTTACCCCCCACTTTCTTCTACATGCTGCATAAATCGTATGACATCTGCTTCGTTCTGCCTGTTCTGTCTGATCTTTCTATCCTATATACTATTATACCTTATATCATATCGATCTGTCTTGACTGATTATCCCAGATTTCCCAGCTGGCTGAGGACCATCTCGCTGTATGGTCCCTTCTTTTTCATCAGATCTTCATGACTGCCTTCTTCAAGGATCTTTCCTTCGCCGATTACATAGATACGGTCAGCATTTCTGATGGTTGAAAGTCTGTGCGCGATAATGATGCTTGTTCTTCCTCTCTGAAGCTTCACCATGGCCTTCTGAATGTCCTTCTCGGTTTTTGTATCCACAGAACTTGTGGCTTCATCCAGAATGAGCACCCTTGCATCACTGAGCACAGCTCTTGCGATGGAAAGAAGCTGTCTCTGCCCCTGACTGAGTGTATCCGTATTTCCTGAAACCATGGTGTCAAATCCGTCAGGCAGCATGAGGATGAACTCCTCCGCATGGGCAAGCCTTGCTGCAAGAATGATCTCCTCATCGGTTGCATCGGGCTTTGCATATCTTATGTTGTCTTTTATGGTTCCTGTAAACAGAAAAGTGTCCTGAAGGACCACGGAGAAATTCTCCATGAGGCTTCTCCTTTTTATGGATCTGATGTCCCTGTCGTCAAAGGTGATCTTTCCTTCATCAAGATCATAGAATCTGGTTATGAGATTGACGATGGTCGTTTTTCCCGCACCTGTCTCCCCTACAAGGGCTATGGTTTCTCCAGGATTTATGGTAAAACTGATATCTTTGAGGACTTCTTTTTTACCGTCGTAGGAAAAATGCACATGCTGAAATTCTAATTTACCAAGGGGCTTGCTTATCACTCCCGCATCTTGACCATCTTCAACTTCCTCATCCTCATCAAGAATCTCAAATATCCTTTCCGCTCCAGCCAGAGCAGACTGGATGTTGTTGAACATCCCCGCAATATTGTTGAGCGGTCTTGCGAACTGCTTGGAGTAGGTCAGAAAACTCACCACGATTCCGATGCTGAGTGCTCCTCTAACCGTCATCACGCCTCCCGCAAGTGCGATAAGCGGAAAGGAAAGATTGCTGATGACGTTCATAAAAGGCATAAGAAAACCTGCCCATATCTGAGCCTTTGTAGCATGTTCACACAGCTGTGAATTTGCTTTTCTGAACTCCTCCTCCATCTTCTCTCTCTGATTGAAGGCTTTGACCATCTTAAGACCGGTTATGCTCTCTTCTGTTATCCCGCTAAGCTTTCCAAGCGCCCTCTGTCTGCCCATAAAATAGACTCTGCTTCTTTTTGCGATGACCCTGGTGAGGATCATAAAAAGAGGCACCGAAACCAGAGAAAGTCCTGTCAGGATGAGATTCAGATAGAGCATCATGCCAAGGGTACCCACAAGGGTAAAGAGCGACGCAATAAACTCGGTGGTCGTCTGGGCGATGGATCCGCTGATGTTGTCCACATCATTTGTCATTCTGCTCATGGTGTCCCCATGAGGCCGTTCATCATAAAAATTCAGAGGGATTCGCTGAAGCTTTTCAAAAAATGTTTCCCGAAGATCCTTGACCAGCTTTTGAGTGACCTTTGCCATGAGCACACCGTTCAGCGTCTGCAGAAGCCAGACCGCAGCATAGCAGATGAGAAGCGTATAGAGAATCTGATGAAGAAGCGGGGTATCAACAATCTGAGCTTCAATATCATAGGTGTTTATGGCCTGCCCGATGAGCAGCGGCACTGCAAGAGAAATGGCAGATGCCAGAAGTGTGAGAACTGTGGCGGTAAAGATCGCTTTTCTGTATCTTCTGAAGAGACTGATGAGACTTTTCAGCGTATCTC
>DAMDIS010000122.1:0-1079 GCA_032100885.1 Proteiniclasticum sp. | reverse complement strand
GGCTCCCGAATCCGGCGCTTTTCCCATGGGAAAGTACAAGTATACGATCCGCACCAAGTGCTGTTCCGATCCTCTGTGTGATGATGATCGTGGTCTTTTCCGGACTGAATGCTCTGATTCCCTTTCTGACCTTGGCATCGGTTACGGCATCAAGTGCACTTGTGGAATCATCCAGGATGAGCAGTCCTGATTTCTTGGCGAGGGCTCTGGCAATGGAAATTCTCTGCTTCTGTCCACCTGAAAGGTTGACTGCTCCCTGCATGATTTGACTATCGTATCCTTTTTCCATTTTTTCGATAAAGTCATGGGCTTCTGCAGTTCTTGCCGCCTGAACAACCCGCAGAAGGGAAATGTCTTTTTCTCCCCATGCAATGTTCTCTCTGACGCTTCCCGAGAAGAGCATGGTCTTCTGGGAGGAAAGAGACATGGCTTCTCGAAGACGGCTGATGTTGACTTCTCTGATATCCGTCCCGTCCAGAAGGATCTTCCCCTTTGTGACATCATAGAATCTTAAGAGAAGCCAGGCCAGGGTGGATTTTCCGGAACCTGTAGGTCCAATGACCGCAAGGGTTTCTCCTCTTTCAACGGTAAAGGACAGATTTTCAAGAGCAAACCTTCCGCTTCCTTCCGGATAGGCGAAGGATACCTCCTGAAACTCCACTTTCATTCCCTCACCGCTAAGGGTCCCGTCACCCTCATCCAGATCGGATTTCGCGCTGAAGATTTCGGATATACGCTCTGTGCTGGCCTTGGTCCTGACAAATGTATTGAAGATATTCGTAATCATGATGATGGAGGTGAGGATCTGAGTCATGTAGCTGATGAAGGCTGCAACCTTTCCAACTTCAATTTCTCCGCGCATGAAGAATATGCTTCCGATATATAGAACCAGTGCGATTCCGATACTCACCACAAGGCTCAGAACCGGAGCAAAGTAGGCTACGATAACCTGAGAAGAAATTCCCTTTTTCTCTAGATCCGCATTGGATTCTTCAAATTTTTCCTCTTCATGCCTCTGACGACCGAAAGCCTTGACGAGTCTGATGCCCATGAGATATTCCTGGATCACGAGATTCAGC
>DAMDIS010000121.1:6179-7821 GCA_032100885.1 Proteiniclasticum sp. | reverse complement strand
CAGACCATCTCTGGTCATTCATTGAAGCGCTCAAGGATGCGGATGTGGTCATCGATGCTCTTCTGGGCACGGGCATTCTTGGTGATGCAGCGCCTCTCCATGCAGCGGTTATCGAGAGCATGAATGACTTTGCACCAAAGATCATTTCAGTAGACGTTCCATCAGGACTGTCTGCAGATCAGGGGATTCCCATGCCGGTTGCGGTATTTGCCGCAAAGACAGTGACTTTTGAGACCATAAAGAAAGGACTGATTTCCTATGGTGCACTGCCCTATGTGGGGAAACTCGAAGTTGAACCCATCGGGATTCCTGATGAACTCTTGAGAAATGAAGCTTCTCCGGTATATTTCACCGACCAGAATGAAGCGCAGAGAATGATTCCTCTGAGAGAAATCACAGGACACAAGAACCGCTACGGCAGAGTTCTGGTTGTGGCAGGTTCCCGTGGCTTTACAGGTGCCGCAATGCTCAGCTCTGAAGCTGCGCTGGCGGCGGGCGCAGGTCTTGTCACTCTCTGTTCGTATAACGAGACCATGGAGATTCTGGTGCCCAGGCTCACAGAAATCATGAGTCTTTATGAAGATGATCTGGAAGAAGGTGCAAGAAAAGCGGACATCGTCGCTTTCGGACCTGGCCTGGGGAATACAGAAGAAAACCTTCAGCTTCTTCTTAGAGTGATCAAGACGCTTCAGGAAGAAGGGAAATCAGATGCCACCCTTGTCATCGATGCGGATGGGTTGAATGCCCTGGAAGGCAGAACAGAAATCCTTAAACCCCTCTGTTTCAATGTGGTCCTCACACCTCATCCCGGAGAAATGGCAAGGCTTACCGGGAAATCAGTGAAGGAAGTTGAAGAGAACCGTCTGGATACAGCGAAAGGATTTGCGAAGGAACATGAAGTGATTGTGGTGCTCAAAGGCTATCATACAGTAGTCACCGATGGTCAGACCGTGCACATCAACTCCACCGGTTCCTCGGCCATGGCTCAGGGTGGAATGGGCGATGTTCTCACCGGCATCATCGCATCACTATCGGGCCAAGGTCTTCTCCCTATGGAAGCGGCAATCCTTGGCACCTATATTCATGGCTGTATAGGAGACCATCTGGCGCAGGAGAGATACAGCGTGAAAGCCTCAGAAATCATAGAAAATATTCCTTTCTATATGAAGAAGCTTCTTTTGAAGCGCAGCAGCTCCTGATTTGAAGAAGCTGTCCGCTGAAAAGTGGTACCCGAGGATATCATAGTGCTCAAAATATCCGATAAATTAATGAATTTTGGTGCAGGATTATGATAAGATAGAAGATGTATAAATTTTCAAAACTTCAGCAAGTCGGGAGAAAGGGGAACTCCGTATATGATCAAGAATGACAAGATGAGACCTTTATGGGCTGAAATCAATCTGGACAATCTGAGCTACAACATCAGAAACATCATAAAACTTGTCGGGAAAAGCAGACTCATCGCAATTGTAAAGGCTGACGCTTACGGACATGGAGCGGCTGAAGTTGCACAGACTATGATTGAAGCGGGAGCAGAAGGGTTTGGCGTAGCCATCATAACAGAAGCACTGCAGCTTAGGCAGAGCGGAATAAGTAAGCCGGTTCTGGTTCTCAGCTACACACCGCCAGAGTATTTTGAGGA
>DAMDIS010000121.1:2546-6169 GCA_032100885.1 Proteiniclasticum sp. | reverse complement strand
CAATGAGGATATTGTCCTTAACTGTCTTTCCTATGAAGATGCGAAGAAGCTGAGCGATGCTGCTGGAAATCTCGGAAAGAAGGGAAAAGTTCTGATCTCTCTTGATACGGGCATAAGCCGGGTAGGGTTTCAGCCGGATGAAGCCGGAACAGCAGAAATCATAAAGATCAGCAGACTGCCTCATATCGACATGGACAGCATCTACACACATTTTGCATCAGCAGATTACACGGACAAATCCCTTGCACATCTGCAGCTGAAAAGATACCATCATGCCATGAACAGACTGAGGGAAGCGGGGGTAACCTTCAGTCATGAACATGTCGCAAACAGTGCCGCCATAGTGGATATGGCGGAAACCTACCTTGAAAGCGTGAGGCCCGGAATCATTATGTACGGGTATCACCCTTCCGATGAAGTGAAGAAAGGAAATCTCTCCTTGAAGCCTGTCATGAGCATCAGAGGGAAGATCATCCAGCTGAAAACCGTGCCGGAAGGGACAGGAATCAGCTACGGACACAGGTTCGTCACAAGTCGTGAAGCCACGAAAATTGCAACGATACCCATCGGGTACGCCGACGGGTATTTCAGGTCGCTTTCGGGGAAAGCCAAAGTGATCGTGGACGGGATTCTCTGTCCTCAGGTCGGATCTGTCTGCATGGATCATATCATGGTTGATGTATCGGAGGTTCCGGATGTGAAAGTCCTTGATACCGTCACCCTGATGGGTGAGGATAAAGGCGTTTCCTTTACGGCCGACGACATCGCTCAGATTGTGGGCACCATACCATACGAGGTGATCTGTGCGGTATCAAAAAGAGTGCCTCGCATCTATCTCAAGGGAGGAGAAGAGGTCTTCAGAAAAACTTATGTTTAGGAGTTAACATGAAAAAATACAAAGAATATATACTGATCACCTTCGGATCTGCTTTGGTGGCTCTGGCTATCCAGCTGTTTTTTGTGCCGAATCAGATCGCACCAGGTGGCGTTTCGGGTATCGGTCTTGTCCTGAATTCTCTCACGCCAGGGATATCCGTTTCCACCTATGTCATCGGGCTGAACATCATTCTCTTCCTTCTGGCGTTCAAGCTGCTGGGAGGAGGATTCGGTTTCAAGACACTCTATGCCAGTTTCTCGCTTTCCATCATCATGTGGATCATAGAAAATGTCGTAAGACCTGAGGCCATAACAGATGATCTCATGCTCTCCTCCATTCTCGGTATCCTTCTTCTGGGTACGGGACTAGGCATCGTGTTCAACCAGGATGCTTCAACTGGAGGGACGGATATCCTTGCGAAGATTCTCAATAAATACATGAATCTTTCCATGGGACTTTCCATGACCATCATCGATCTTATGGTTGTTGTTCTTGTGGCATTTTTCTTCGGACTTGAGAGGGGCCTTTATGCGGGTCTTGCCACCTTCCTCAACGGAATCGTCATCGACAGAGTGGTCGGGGGATTCAACGAGAAGAAGCAGGTATTCATCATCACCAGCGACAAGGATGAGGTGAAATCCTTCATCGTCAATCATATCGAGCGTGGAGCGACCATATTCTCGGGGGAGGGCGGGTTCTCCGGAGCCGAAAACCATGTCATCTACACCGTGCTCTCCACCAAGGAATTCGTCACCCTGAAAACATTTCTGAGAGAAGAGCATCCTGATTCTTTCGTTACTGTAAGCAGCACCACTGAAGTGCTTGGACGGGGTTTCAGCATGCCAAAAAGAATCGTCACTGCAAATTAGTACCGTAGGAGGAAAGCCATGAAAGAAATAAACAGACAGTTTACACTTAAGGATTTTGTCATGATCACTATAGGAATATTCTTAGTGGCTTTCGGTCTTCAGTATTTTCATATTCCGAACAACATCGCAGCAGGCGGTGTATCGGGGCTTGCAATCATCATCAACAGTTTTCTGGTAAGGGTTCCAGTGGGAATCATCATTCTGATTCTCAATCTGATTCTCTTTGCGGTCGCTTTTGTGACCCTTGGCGGTGGCTTCGGAGCGAAGACCCTGTATGCTTCTTTCGGGCTTTCAGCCATCATGTGGCTCATGGAAGTTCTGGTTCCTCCCACGGTTCTGTCGGAAGATCTCTTCATCAATGCCGCGGTAGGAACCTTTGTCATCGGAATCGGTATGGCCATGGTCTTCAATTATGGCGCATCCACCGGCGGAACGGATATTCTTGCTAAGATCCTGAACAAGTATTTTCATGTGGATATCGGCAAGTCTCTTCTGCTGGTGGACTTCATCATCGGCCTGACAGGGCTGCTCACCTTCGGCATCACGGCTGGGCTTTATGCACTGCTGTGTATCGTCGTCAACGGCACGCTCATCGACAGGCTCATCGACGGTTTCAATACATCTAAGGAACTGATGATCATCAGCAAAAAAGAGGCGGAAATCATAAAGTTCATTATTGAGGAGCTGGATAAATCCTGCACTGTTCTGAACGGCTATGGTGGATACACCTCAGAAGATATTGATATTCTATATGTAATACTAAGCAGAAGAGATTACATTAGATTAAGAAGCTATATCAAAGAAATCGATCCGAGAGCGTTTATTTCAGTTAACGAAGTCCATGAGGTTTTAGGAGAAGGCTTTACGGACATAAAACTGTGACACACATTAAGGTGATATGCAGACAATCACTTTCTTCATAAAATCTTTACATGCTTGTGCAATAATTAGTACTCGTGAGGATAACACTTTACAGATGAAAATGTATAGGCGTCAGACACTTATAGAAATACGTGAAATTTTTTATCCGTAGAAAATGTCACAGGAATATGAACATTGGGAGATGTAAAATGATAGAGTTTAAGAATGTCACTAAAAAATACGACAACAACGTTGTCGCTCTAGAAGATATCAATGTAAAAATAGATTCAGGCGAATTCGTGTTTCTGGTTGGTGCAAGTGGAGCAGGTAAATCCACATTTGTCAAAATGCTTCTAAAGGAAGTGGAACCGACCAAGGGCGAAGTCATCGTCGGCAACAAGAATCTCAAAGGCGTGACCAGAAAAGACGTACCTTATTATAGAAGGAAAATCGGAATGGTCTTTCAGGATTACAGGCTGATCCCGACGCTTAACGTTTATGAGAATGTTGCCTTTGCCATGCGTGTCATAGATGCCACTCCAAAGGAAATCAGAAGAAGAGTACCTATGGTCCTCGCTCTGGTCGGTCTTTCAGACCGTTCCAAAAGTTTTCCGAATGAACTGTCCGGTGGAGAGCAGCAGAGAGTGTCTCTAGCAAGAGCCATTGCAAACAATCCTACTCTTCTGATTGCAGATGAGCCTACGGGAAATCTTGATCCGGAAACAGCCAAGGATATCATGAGACTGCTCATGGACATCAACAAGGCCGGAACAACCATCCTGATGGCTACTCATGCCAAGGATATTGTGGATTCAAGCAAGAGAAGAGTAATTGCTCTTGAAAAGGGCAAGATTGTCAGAGACGAGAAGAAGGGCAGGTATGAATTTAATGCAGAAAATTAAGATGTTTTTCCTTGATGCCCTGAAAAGCCTCAAGAGAAATAGGACCATAACACTGGCAAGTATCATCACCGTATCGGCAACACTGTTTATATTCGGTGTATTCCTTCTGGTTGC
>DAMDIS010000121.1:0-2536 GCA_032100885.1 Proteiniclasticum sp. | reverse complement strand
GGTGTGGAATCAGTAGAGGAAAAAGTGGAAATCAAAGCCTATCTCAATGATGAGATCACTTCCCAGGAACAGAGCAACGTGGAAGCTGTGATCAATGGCGTGGAAGGCGTGAAGGAAGTTGTCTATGAGACCAAGGAAGAAGCCTTTGAGCAATTCAAGGAACGTCTTGGTGAGGACAATTCCATTCTGACCGGGTTCTCCGAAGAGAGAAATCCCCTTCCAAACTCATTTGTCATCAGTCTCGACGAACCCGAAGCGGCTTTAAGAGTTGAAGAAGCCCTTACTGGCGTCAGAGGGGTTGAAGATATCGGTAATGAAAGAGAAACCGTTGAAAGAATCGTAGGACTGGCCAAGCTCATCAGAACGATGGGCGTCGTCATTTTCGTCATCCTTGTACTGGTTTCACTCTTCCTGATTTCCAACACCATCAAGCTGACCGTATACTCAAGAAGAAGAGAAATCGGAATCATGAAGTTTGTCGGTGCTACTGACTGGTTCATCCGATGGCCTTTCATCATAGAAGGTATGATTATGGGTGTCATCGGCGGAATTATGGCCTTTGGCGTTGTATACTTCGCATACCGTCTGGTTTATGCAGATGTGACCAAGGGCATGTTCTATGCTGAGCTTGTTACACCACAGTATATTCTCCAGAACTTCTCATGGCAGTTTGGGATTGCCGGGCTGTCCATAGGTGCTCTTGGAAGTTTCATTGCACTGAAGAGATTCTTGGATGTATAATATTCTTGGAGGGTGATGACAGTGAATGATGACAAAGATAGAAAAGGGACCAGCAAACTGATAACATTCATTCTGATATTAATCGTAGGGGCGGGATCGTTTTTCGGGGGATCCATATATGGATCCATAAACAGTGACAAAGTCATTGATCCGGGAACTCCGGCAAATGCCGATTCTTCTTTCGACAAACTCTATGAAGTCAGAGATGTGATAAACAGTCAATATTATCAGGATATCGATCAGGATGCTCTTGTTGAAGGAGCAATCAAAGGAATGGTCAATTCTGTCGGCGATCCTTATACGGTATTCTTCAATGCAGAGGAATATGAGGACTTCAACGACGACGGACAGGGCAACTATGTCGGCATAGGTGTCATCGTCGGAATCAAGGAAGATCGGATTGTTGTCATAACACCTTTTGAAGGGTCACCTGCATTCAAAGCAGGCCTTCGCTCCGGAGACTTCATTACAAAAGTCGAAGGCGTGGAATATAAAGGAACAGATCTGGACAAAGCGGTTTCCGTGATCAAAGGTGAAGAAGGGCAACCTGTCACCATCACGATCATGAGAGACGGAATCGAAGAGGATGTAACCATTGTAAGAGCCAGCATCACCATGGTGAATGTGGAATCTGAAATGCTTGAAGGCGACATCGCTCATGTGACCATGCTTCAGTTCAGCAACGATACAGCAAAACAGGTAAGAGAAGCCATGGAAGATCTGAAGAGTCAGGGCGCCAAAGGATATATCCTCGATTTGAGAGGTAATCCGGGCGGTTTCCTGGACGAGGCGGTGGATGTGGCATCCCTGTTTGTGGAAAAAGACAAGACCATTCTCTATACCCTGGACAAGTATGACCAGAAGAAGGAATATCGTTCCAAGGGCGGAGATTTCATCGGTGAACCCCTTGTGGTACTCATCGACGAGGGAAGCGCTTCCGCTTCGGAAGTGGTTTCAGGTGCACTTAAAGACTATGGTGCGGCGACACTAGTGGGTCAGAAATCCTTCGGCAAAGGAATTGTACAGATGGTGTTTGAAGTGGGCAACAATGAAGGGGTCAAAGTGACGGTTTCATCCTACTACTCCCCTAATGGAATCAATATCCATGGTGAAGGAATCGTTCCTGATGTGGAAGTTCAGATTCCGGAAGACGCAGAAGCGCCGCTGACGATAGAAAATGACACACAGTTACAGAAAGCTGTAGAGGTCTTAAGAGACCAGATGCAGTAGAAGAAAGAGGATGGAGTATGATTTTGGAAATCCTTAACGGATATTTCAGTATGTTTTATTCTCCGCAGATATTAATCATGATAATTCTTGTGACCGTATTCTATTTCCAGAATATACGTGAAGCAGGACTAAGAAGAATAGTACTAGGGGAAAGTGAAGACTCTCCCCTAGTTTTGACTTTTTATCAGCTGATTTATGGTCTGGCTGGAGGGTTGATCATAAGTGTACTGGCGGGTCTCCTGAATATTGCATTTGTCTCCTACATGGAAGTGCAGATTATTTTTATGCTGACCGTTTTTTCGGTCACCACATTTTCGCGGTACGTCAACGTCGGGATCAATATCCTGGCTGTATTTCTCATGACCTTTTTACTGGACCGGGAGGTGATCCCGTCCCTTGACCTCATCAATCTCTACCTTTTCATCGGAGTATCCCATACCGTTCAGGGACTCATCATGCTCATGGACCGGAAGAGAGGATTTGTGCCCGTACTCCTGTCCAACCAGAGCGTCATCAGAGGTGGTTTTCGAATCAGCAGGTCCTATCTTGTTCCGTCAGCTGCAGG
>DAMDIS010000120.1:4539-7982 GCA_032100885.1 Proteiniclasticum sp. | reverse complement strand
AAAACCCTCCTCCAAGATGTGCCACAATAAAGTTATCCTCGTAGAAGTCGTATCCCTTAAGTCTGCAGATTCTTCTTGTTACACCTTTTATGTTGAGATAATGGGCAAGAGAACCTCTTTCTTCGCCTCTTATCCCAGTAAATCTTGCCAGATCGTCCATCTCATCACATGATACAGGATCCACGATATAGGCGTTCACCCCTGCTTCATCAGCGATCTCTTTGGCAAGAATCGGTCCGAGATTAGATGCATGCTCACCCTGAACAGCCATCTCCAGATCATTAATCATATCTCTGTCCACAAGGTAAGTTCCACCTTTAATCGGCTTTAAAAGACCTCCACGTCCTACAACGGCTGCGAGATCTTCTTTCTTTATGCCTTTTTCTCGTAAGCTGCCAATTATCGCTTCTCTTCTGATGTCAGCCTGTTCAATGATGTGATCGAACTTCTTCAGTTCTTCCGCATTATGTTCCACCACTTCAGTATGGATCTCAACGGATTCAGTGCTGTAGATGGCAATCTTTGTAGAAGTCGATCCCGGATTGATAACAAGCACATATTTCATATCTTTCACCCCCAAACTATTTCCATTTAATCATAACAGAAATCCTTTACACTTGAAAATACCTAAAACTCTCTTATTTTAAGGGCATATGGTGTAAAATCCCGAAAAAAATAGGACTATCGTTATATGATTCTCAATTTTTGTCAATTTCCCTCATAATTTGAGTTTAATAAGCAAAACCCGTCGAATAACAATAGTACCTATTCTTATATTTTACTGCTTCTTAGATGTCACCTGGCTGGTACTTTCCAATCACCGCTTCGGCAATCTTGAGTCCGTCCACAGCACTGGATATGATTCCTCCAGCATAACCTGCGCCTTCACCTGCAGGATATGCACCCTTTATACTTACGCTTTCAAGATCTTCTCCTCGCACGATACGAAGGGGTGAGGAGGTTCTTGTTTCAACGCCTGTCATTACCGAACCGTGATGCGCAAAGCCTTTGATCTTTCTGTCAAATTCAGTGAATCCCTTCTTGAGACCTTCTGTGATAAATCTCGGAAACAGATTCTCCAGATTCCCCGGCATTACCCCTGGAAGATAGCTCGGTATCACTTCATCAAATGATGTGGATATTCTTCCCTTGAGGAAATCCTCCACCTTCTGAACAGGAGCATGATAGGATGAGCCGCCCATAGCGAAAGCTTTTCTCTCGAGTTCTCTCTGGAATCTGATTCCGTCCAGCGGATGAGGACCGTAATCCTGAGGGCTCACCGATACCACCACTGCAGAGTTCGCATTGACGCCATCTCTGGCATGATAGCTCATGCCGTTCACCGCAAGCATCCCTTCTTCACTGGCAGCAGGCACAACAATCCCACCCGGGCACATACAGAAGCTGTAGACACCTCTCTGATCCGGCGCCTTTGCTGTAAGACTGTACTCAGCAGGTTTCAGTTTCGGATTAAGATAGACACTGCCATACTGGCTCTCGTTTATTCTCCACTGCAGGTTCTCCACTCTTACCCCAACGGCCATGGATTTTGCGATCATGGTAAATCCTCTGTCAAAGAGCATCTCATAGGTATCTCTTGCACTATGACCCAGAGCAAGTATGAGCACCTCACAGGGAATCTCTTCCTGATTGACTTTGATGGATATGACCTTTCCGTTTTTCATTCTGATGTCTTCAAGTTTTGAATTAAAAAGCACTTCCCCCCCCAGTGAGATGATTCTCTTTCTGATATTCATCACCACTTCCTTGAGAAGGTCTGTACCCACATGAGGCTTCGCAAGTGTTGAAATCTCTTCAGGAGCACCGGCTTCAATGAGTTTTTCCAGAACTTCTCCTATTCTGACATCCTTGATTCTTGTGGTCAGTTTCCCATCAGAATAGGCTCCAGCTCCGCCCTCACCGAACTGGATATTCGAGGTGACATCAAGTATCCCCTTCTCCATAAAGACGTCCACTTTCCTGTCTCTTTCGGGTATGGCATCTCCACGCTCAAGCACAAGAGGTCTGTACCCTTCTTCGGCGAGCTTCAGTGCCGCATAGAGTCCGCATGGGCCAAAGCCCACAACCACAGGTCTGTTTTCCAGCTTTATGTTTCCTCTCTTAAGCTCAGTCGGCTTCTGTTCTTCATAAAAGGAAATGTTCCTGTCATGGATTTTCTTCAGGATCTTCCCCTCATTCTCTGCCCTTACCAGTATACTGTAGACAAATTTCAGCGGCTTCTTGCATCCACGGATTCTTTCAGGATTCGTATTTCTCGGATTTCCTCCGGTGAAATCTTCAGTTTTGCTGCTGCTTTATTTAAAAGTTCATCTTTGTCCTCTTCCAGATAGATTTCAATATTGCTCATTTTAATCATTTTATCTTCACTCCAAAAATGGAAGCCCGAAGGCTTCCACTAAAATTTTTATGGTGCATTGCCATTGGTAGGCGTTTCTTCATCGGGATCTCCCGGAGGCGTTTCTTCATCGGCTCCCCCAGGTGTTTCTGATTCGCTTCTGATGTTCACCGAAATCACATTCGGTGTATAGGATACCTGAAGGATACCCACTGGAAGAACAATATTCGGACTGAGTTCATACTCACCGATATCAAGTCCGGTCAGATCCAGATCCGCGGTTATACTTTCCTCTGTGACCTCTTCAAGTGCACTCTGAGAACCGCTGACGATGATGTTAATGGAATTGGAACTGATTTCTGCTGTAAAACCGCTTTGAAGGCCTATAGTGGTCAGTTTCTTGGAAATGGTCTTCGTCTCATAGGCTTCAAGATCCACAGTGACAGTCGCAGTCGTTCCGCCATTTACGGAAATGATGCCCTGAGGGATCACAAGATTCATGATGATTTCTGAGGACTCTGTTATTGAAGAAAGATCCACTTCTTCAGTGTAAATCTCACTCACCTGGTCAAGAAGACTGTCCGGTCCGGCAATAAGAAGTTCCCCGGGACCTACAGAGGTACCGAGCAGTTCATATCCGTCGGATACTTCACCACCTGTGTCCACTATGATGGGCACTGTTTTGGTTTTGAAGACCTCAGCTGTTATCTCCACATATAACGGGGTGACAACCACATGTTCCACCTGATTTTCATTTTCGTCTATGGCTACAAGGGAAATGATTTCCTTGAAATTCTGGTTGAGACCTTCTCTTTTCCCTCTTGCGGCAAGCGCTTTGACCCGGTTGACGTACTGGGCTGGTCCTTTGACCAGAGCTCTGGCCGGATTAAATGCGATCCCTGAAACGAAGTAGCCCTCTTCAGGAATCGTCTCATACTGGGACACAATGTTCACTTCTCTTTCCAGATAGTCATCAAGATAAATGACCGCTTTTACATTGCTGCTTGGGGTCACATCAAGATCTGAAGGATAGGATGTGATTTCTATGGGTATCTCATTGGGACCTGCCTTCAAGGCTAGATCATCG
>DAMDIS010000120.1:0-4527 GCA_032100885.1 Proteiniclasticum sp. | reverse complement strand
ACTCTGAAGTTGCTGGCCACACTTCTGTAGACTTCCGATGCGGGACCGGTAACCTGAAGGGTAACCATAATGTCCTGATTGGGCAGAAGCGCCAGATTCTGTTCTGCTATATTTTCCAGATTCTCCAGTCTCACGGGAACGTTATAGACCCTCATGGTCTTGATCGGATTCTCCACATTGATGATATAAATCCATAGACTGAAAGAGAGAATCAGGCTTGCGATTTTCAGGAAGAGGTCTGATCCTTTTTGCTTAGCCACTGATCCATCCTCTCCTTCCATGTCTGTTTTCGTTCGATCTTCGTGGTCAGAATCTTGACGAGGATTTTCTGCAGTCTGTCCTTGTCATAATTTCTGACGAGCTTGCCGTTGAGTGCCAGCGATATGGTTCCTGTCTCCTCTGAAACAATAAGAATCAGAGAATCTGACACTTCACTAAGACCAAGGGCAGCTCTGTGCCTCGTACCCAGCTTCTTGCTGATGTCTTTGTTTGCCGTTAAAGGCAGCACGCAGCCGGAGGAGAGTATACGGTCTCCTCTTATGATGGTGGCACCATCATGTAGAGGGGTATTGGGCACGAATATGTTTTCAATAAGCGACGTGGAAACCAGCGCATCAATCTTTATCCCTGTCTCACTGATATCACCAAGTCCGGTATCCTGTTCGATGACGATAAGCGCCCCAGTCTTTGTATGGCTGAGGTTATCCATGGCCGCTACGATTTCATTCACAACTCTGGTCAGGATATCCGTATCCCGAAGCACTCTCCGGTCACTGAAAGCGGAACGTCCGATATGTTCGAGCATTCTTCTGATTTCAGGCTGGAAAATGATGACCAGTGTCAGTACTCCGATGGTAATGGTTTTCGAAATGATCGTGTAGACCATAGTGAGATTGAAAATATAGCTGATGGGGATGAGCAGCAGAATAAATATGATTCCTCTTAGGAGAAGCTCAGCTCTGGTCTCGATGATCAGCTTGTAAGTCCTGTAAAGCAGATAGGCGACAATCAAAATATCAATAATTGCAGAAATATTGATGTTTCGAACGGTATTTAGTATCGTATTGAGCGTTTCCAAGTTACACCCCCCCAATTATAATTCTCATTAATGTCAATATACCTAAATTATACAATATAACCCGCTTCAGTTGTGCACAATTTTCGCATTTTCCCATATTCTTCATGATTTGTGTAGGGTTAAATTAAGATTTGGCAGTATCCGGAAGCTCATGATTCTCTCTTCCCTTATTAACATTGCAAAAAACACCCGAACAAAGAATCAGATTCTCTTTCGGGTGTTTAAACAGCTTACTTATTCTTTTCAATGAACATTTTCAGTTCTTCCTTTGGTCTGAATCCAACAAGCTGTCCGACTACTGTGCCGCTTTTGATCGCAAGCAGTGTAGGAATGCTCGCAACGCGGTACTTTGCAGCCAGCTGAGGATTTTCATCCACATTCACCTTAACGAATTCCACATCTTCGATTTCATCATTGAGCTCTTCAAAAAGCGGTGCCAGCATTTTGCATGGCCCACACCATGGTGCCCAGAAATCCACAAGAACTAATCTATCATTGGACAGTACATCATTTTCAAAACTTTCTTTAGTTACTTCTTTTATCATATTCTTCATTTCCTCCTAAAAACATTATACTAATCATTATACACATTCCGGAGCAGTTTTGTAGGGGACAAATGAAAATTCACGTGAGCGTCGGGTCACAGCAAAACCTGTAAAACGTTTACAAAACCACCAGTGAAGAACCCCGTAAGGTTCTTCTTTGCCCTATAGCGAAGCCATCCACGCTTCAGCATCAGTCTTAAGAATCTGGGTGATTTTTTCTACCTGGAAAGGACTCTCGGATCCGCCTCTCTGCACAAGAACATATCTGTTGTTTCTTGTCCTGTAGAGAATTTCTTCATAGCCCTTCGGATCACCGAAGTATCCTCTGGTGACCCTTCGGATCTCTGTTGCCGTTTCCAGATTAGGTGCTTTCTTTACCATACTGTTCTCCTTTCTGCTAAAAGATATTCATCATTATACCAGACATCCGGGGAATCATCAAAAGCCTTCAAACTGAAGACAATGTAAAGGTATTCCATAAAAAGAAACCGGCTTTCGCCGGTTTCTAAGCACTCTTTCTATTCCTGTTCCAGGATGACCTGCTTTGCTCTCAGTATCGAGGAAGCGGACATGGAGAATTCATCCAGACCGTAGGCAATCAGTGTAGGAATGGCTGTTTCGTCTCCCGCCATCTCTCCGCACATACCACACCACTTTCCTTGTGAATGGGCTCCGTCAATGGTCATCTTGATCAGACGAAGCACCGCAGGATGCATAGGGTCGTAAAGGTAGGATACCTTTTCACTCATTCTGTCCGCTGCTAAAGTGTACTGTATGAGATCGTTGGTTCCGATGGAGAAGAAATCGACATGCTTAGCAAGCTCATCTGCCATTACTGCAGCAGACGGGATTTCCACCATGATGCCCCATTCGATGCTGTCGCTGACTTCTTTTCCTTCATTTTTCAGTTCCATCGTGCATTCTTCAACAAGTTTCTTGGACTTTGTAAACTCATCCAGTGAAGAAACCATTGGGAACATGACCTTAAGATTCCCGAATACGGAAGCTCTCAGGAGCGCTCTCAGCTGAACCTTGAACAGATCCGTACGGTCGAGGCAGAGCCTTATGGCACGATATCCGAGGAACGGATTCATTTCGTTCGGCATTGCAAGGTAGGGAAGCTGCTTGTCTCCACCGATATCCAGCGTTCTGATGACGACTGGTTTTCCTTCCATATGCTCAAGGACATACTTGTAGCTTTCATACTGTTCTTCTTCTGTCGGCATTTCATCTCTGTCCATATACAAGAACTCAGTTCTGAAAAGACCGATTCCATCAGCTCCGTTTTCCAGCACCTTATGCACATCTTCAGGCTTTCCGATATTCCCTGCAACTTCGATCCTCTTTCCGGACCTGGTCACCGCTTTGACATCGATCAGTTTTTTCAGTTCTTCCTTTTCCTTGTTGTAGGCTTCCTGAAGAGCCACATACTTTGTTACCGTATCATGGTCAGGATCGATGATGACTGTTCCTTCGATACCGTCAACGATCAGAATGTCACCGTTATTTACCACTTCCGTGATATCTTTCAGTCCAACGACAGCAGGAATTTCAAGTGTTCTTGCCATGATGGCGCTGTGGGAAGTCCTTCCGCCTATATTGGTCAGAAATGCGATGACCTTGCTTCTGTCCAGCTGTGCTGTATCTGAAGGAGTCAGATCGTTTGCGATAACGATGGTATTGGTGTCTTCTATATTGAAGCTGTCTTCTATTCCCGCCAGATTGTTCATCAGACGCTTGGAAACGTCCTTGATGTCGGCAGCTCTTTCTCTCATATATTCGTCTTCCATGGCTTCAAAGATCGCAACGAAGTTCCTGGATACATCGTCTGTGGCTTTTAGTGCATTCTTTCCGCTGTTTTCAATTTCCGCTTCGATGGCACCCATAAATTCAGGATCATCAAAGAACATCATGTGGGCATCAAATACCATGGCTTTCTCTTCACCCATGGAATCAAGAGCCTTCTTTCTGATTTTCTCAAGCTGCACTTTTGAAGCTTCCGACGCCTTCTTCAGACGCTCTTTTTCAACGAGTACATCTTCCACTTTTTCATCTGTGATCTTCAGTTCCTCATGTTTCTTGATATAGGCCTGCCCGATGGCATATCCTCGTGACGCTGGTATTCCAATTTTCATTTTAACCCTCCAAAAAAATTACTTTATAGTTTTCTGGCTTACAAACTGACAGGAAGCTTTTATTCTTTTTTTTCAAGGTAGGCGCGGACCTGTTCAACCATAAAGTCGACAAGATCCTGTGTGTTATGGGTTTTATTTCTGCTGCAGTCTTTCGCCGGCTCATCACAAAGAAAACATTTTCTTGGCTCATAAGCTAGTTCTACCCTGGTTACTGCATATTCTTCATCGATATCGTAGACATCGATATCCACAAATCTGCCCAGTTCATGATTCTGTTCGATATAGATGGCGTTTTCCTTAAGGGTACGAGCATCTCCTTTGACCACATAGAATGTAGTAGGACCTTCAGGTGTATCAAAGTTTTCCACCGCCAGAATCTTTGTCTGAAAGATTTCATCAAATGTCTTGGCAATTTCTCGATTGACCAGCCTTGTGATTTCATTGTTCTTGTCTTCTCCGGGATAATTCGCCCTTAATGTCATTACAGGTTTTTCATGAAGACTGTGTAGCTTCTCAATGGTCTGACATTTCCGGACACGATAATTCTGAATTTCCTCGTACTTTTCCTTTGTCATTCTCTTCGCATGCTGCACTACAGGCATAACCGCATTTTCATTTGTTCTCTGTTTTTCCAAGTGATCTTCTCCTTGCTCTTTCACAAAAATTAACTCCATCGGTCAGAACATTTTATCTGATAAACCATCAAAGAACGGATCAAGCACATTAAAATTCAACATCTGTGTGTTTAAGACGAGCAGAAACGCCCCGG
>DAMDIS010000119.1:7684-8053 GCA_032100885.1 Proteiniclasticum sp. | reverse complement strand
AGTCCGGTTTTTCTGCGACAGGATCATTGTCATGGATAAAAACGGACGGATCTGCGAAAATCCGGAGAGCAGGATAAAGGATAGTGAAGAAACCCGGAAAATAAATTGAGTACAATTGAAATTAAGTGCAATTCATATTATAGTAGTAGTATGAATAAGAATAGAATCAGCTACGGCGAAGAAAACGACATCAATCTGAAGCTCCTCATTTCACTCAGCAGAGGACTGTCAGAAATCAATAGAGAGACCATGAGAAATATCAAGGAATATGGCCTTACCCCCTCCCAGTTTATGGTTCTGGAAGTCCTGTATCACAAAGGAGAGATGAGAGTCTGTGATATTACAGAAAAAATACTGTCTACTGGCGGG
>DAMDIS010000119.1:2847-7639 GCA_032100885.1 Proteiniclasticum sp. | reverse complement strand
AAAAACACCCCAGGCGACAGGAGATCCTACAGTCTGAATCTCACAGAGAAGGGTGAAACCATCATCGAGGATATCTTTCCTCGTCATCTTGAAACCATAAATGAAGCGGTCGGTAAGCTTGAACAGAAGGAGAAGCTCGAGCTCATCTCCCTTCTTCGGAAGATGCAGGGGCTCGAGCTGTGAAGTGGCTGAGGCGATATGTGGGATATCGGACCTTAAAGACCGCCATCGGCGCGACCATTGCCGTCCTCATTGCAGAATATGTAGGGCTTTCCTATGCTGTTTCCACCGGTGTCATCACCGTGCTCAGCGTGCAGAGCACAAAGAGAAAGTCCATCGAGGTTGCCTTCAGAAGGCTGGGATCGACGACCCTTGCGCTTCTTACGGCGGTGATTGTGTTCAATCTCTTTGGGTATTCGGCTGTGACCTTCGGCATTTATCTTTTTCTCTTCATTCCGGCAGCTGCGGCCATGAATCTTCATGACGGCATTGTGCCGAGCACAGTGCTTGTTACCCATCTTCTCATCGAGCGGTCCACGTCCCTATACTGGATCCTCAATGAATACTGGATCCTCATCATCGGCGCAGGAGTTGCACTGATTCTCAATATCTATATGCCCAGTGTGGAGAAGGACATCAGAGAAGCCCAGAAGAATGTGGAAAGACTCATTAAGGACATTCTCAGAAGCTTCTCCAATGACATCCTCACCCAGACAGTGGATGTCAATGAAGAAAAGCTCTTCACGGAGCTTGACCATGTTCTCAAATACGGATTTGAGCGTTCCCAGAGGCTGTCTTTGAACTATCTTTCCGAAACCTTTGTCTACTATGTACGGTACATGGAAATGAGGATCAAGCAGTACGAAATCCTCAGGCAGATGCGGGAGCACCTGGGCAGAGTGAACAGATACTATGAGCAGAACAGACTGGTTTCCGCGTTGACTGAGCTTGTATCCTTTCAGTTCAATGAACTGAACACAGCGGAGGAGCTCATTGAGGATCTCAACGGATACCTTGATATTTTCAGGGAACAGGAGCTTCCAAAGACCAGAGAGGAGTTTGAAAACCGTTCATCCCTTTATCAGTATGTCCGGGAGCTTCAGACCCTTCTTGAAATCAAAAAGGAATTTGCCGATACCCTGACGGAATATGACAGAAAAACCTTCTGGAGCAAAGAAAGATGAAGAAGAGACGCAAAATGCGCTCCGCTTCATCTTTTTCATGTATCTCAATATCCGTTAAAACTTCATCATATGATCTTTTTCATGAGGTGCTTAAAAAGCTGCCGGTACTTATTTCTTTGCATCCCGGGCAGTTTTCTTCACCCTCAGGTAGCTTAGAAGCTCTTCCTTGTCTTTGTCGTCCCACTCTTCGAAGTCTTTAATGAGTGCATAGAGCTCCTCGCTGGTTTTCTTTTCCATGAGGACCATATTCTCATCTGCGGTGAAGAACGAGTAGATGGAAACATCCAGAACATTGCAGAGGCTCTGCAGCGTGTCAACCGGCGGCGTGCTTCTGCCGTGTTCAATGTCGCTGATGTATGAAATGGAAAGATTGGTCGCCTCGGCAACATCTTTCAGTCTCAGTTTTTTGCGCAGTCGTGCTTTTTTTACGATTTCACCTATATTCATCTGCATCTCCTCAGTTCCGTATATATCCGTATATATAAGTAGTTTAACAACAATCAGAGGAGAAAAGAACAGACGAGGTGAACCTCTGGACGATATTACGATATAAACGTAAAATAATTGAAGTGTTCCGTATGTAACGTATAATATAGTTACAGGGGGTGAGCATTTGGGCAGCATCGGTGAGAATATCCGTAAATATCGGAGGAAGAGGAATCTGACTCAGAAACAGCTCGGAGAGCTTTTGGAATTATCGAATACATATCTTTCAGATATAGAAAACAACAGAACCAATCCGTCTATCAAGACACTGAAGAAGGTGGCGAAGGCTCTGGAGGTCAGCTATATCGAACTCCTCGAGGACACGGAATAGGCAAGGTCAATAAAGAGCAAGGCAGGTGCCCTGCTTTTTTTAGTGTTAAGAAATCATGAAGTACGTCCTTACGGGTTGAAAAAGTGTGCGAATAACGTGATAATAAGATGAAAGAAATTAAAATGCATCAAATTTAAATGTGCGGACGGAGATTCTGTCTGAGGAGGTTAATTATGCTGGGAGATATCGGAATATACGGATTCAGAGTAATGGGTGAGAACCTTGCACGGAACATCGAATCCAAGGGATACACAGTTTCCATAGGAAACAGAACATCGGAAGTCATCGATGAATTTATGGAAGGAAAAGGAAAGGGAGGAAACTTCATTCCGTCCTCCACTCTGGAAGAGTTTGTCGGCTCGCTCAAGAAACCGAGAAAGATCATGCTTATGATCAAGGCCGGTGTTGTGGTGGATGCCATGATCGAAAGCCTTCTGCCTCTTCTTGAAAAGGGAGATACCATCATCGACGGCGGAAACTCAAATTATGAGGATACAGAAAGACGCGTGAAGGATCTTTACGAGAAGGGCATCTACTTTGTGGGCTCTGGGGTTTCAGGCGGAGAACTCGGTGCACTCTATGGACCGTCCATCATGCCTGGCGGCGCGAAGGAAGCCTGGGACGGAATCAGGGACATCTTCGTCGACATCTCTGCAAAAGCCGGCAAGAACGGGAATGAGGCGTGTACAACGTGGATCGGAGCCGGAGGCTCAGGACATTATGTCAAAACCATCCATAACGGAATCGAGTATGGCGACATGCAGCTGATTTCGGAGACCTATGCAGTTCTTCGTGACGTGCTGGGGATGAGTAATGACGAGATGGCCGAAGTGTTCGGAAGATGGAACAAAGGTGTTCTTGAGAGCTACCTCGTGGAGATCACGGCAGATATACTGGGAGAGAAGGACGAAAAAGGCGAGTACCTTGTGAACTACATCCTGGATAAGGCCATGCAGAAGGGAACCGGTAAATGGACGGTTATTTCGGCACTGGAAGAAGGGCAGCCTGTATCGCTGATTACTGAAGCGGTATACGCAAGAATCCTCTCCTCCATGAAGGATGAAAGAATTGAGGCTTCAAAGCTCATCAGTAGACCTGCCCATAAAGTGGACAGAGAAGAGACCATAAAGCATCTTGAAATGGCGCTCTATGGAGCCAAGATGGTTTCCTATGCTCAGGGGTTCTCGCTCCTTAAAGCGGCATCGGATAAATACAGCTGGTCACTTAACCTTGGAGAGATCGCGTCCATTTGGAGAGGCGGCTGCATCATAAGATCGGCGTTCCTGGATGAAATCAGAAAAGCCTATGACAAGAATCCGGAGCTTCTCAATCTTATGGTGGATGACTTCTTCAGCGCCGAACTTCAAAAGGCTATGGAAGGATTAAGAGAAATCATGGTTACGGGTGTAAGAAACGGAATCGCCATGCCGGCCATGAGCTCAGCTCTTGCCTACTATGACGGTTACCATACAGAAAACCTTCCAGCCAATCTTCTTCAGGCCCAGAGAGACTACTTCGGTGCCCATATGTTCGAAAGAACAGACAGGGAAAGAGGAGAGTTCTTCCATCACGACTGGAGCGGAGAAGGCGGAAACACTGCGTCAACCGTCTATAAGGTATAACAGTAAGAACAGAACAGATTTGAAGAGACAGCTGCACAGCTTTAAAAAACTGATGCAGCTGTCTCTTCTTTATGGAAAGGTGAAAAGAAACGAATAATATGGAATCCAAAAGGCGAAATATATGGATGCTGGTTCGGGGAGTGATGAGAATCGGAGGTTTGGACCGTTCGGAATAATTCATGCAGGAATACGAATGATACACATCGACTTGTGGATAATAATCAGGATTAGTACGGATATTCATAGAAAAGAGTGAGAAAATGACAAAAAAACCGCCTGATTCACGTTTACAATCATCAAACAGATAAGAATGTCTCACTGCGAACGAAAAGCCTTGCATATATAATATCATTCGTATAAAATAAAGTGGTAATCATAATAAATCATACGAGGTGGAAAATGGAAAAACTCTTCAAGTTAAAGGAACATGGTACTGACGTCAAGACCGAAATCCTTGGTGGAACCACTACATTCCTGACTATGGCTTATATCATTTTTGTCAATCCGCAGATTCTGGAACTGACCGGAATGGATCCTGGAGCGGTATTTACAGCGACGATCATTGCGGCTGCCATCGGTACATTCATCATGGCCTTCGTTGCAAACGTACCTTTTGCTGTGGCACCGGGAATGGGTCTTAATGCATTCTTTACTTTCTCAGTTGTATCCATTCTGGGATATTCCTGGCAGCAGGCACTTGCCCTTGTATTCATATGCGGACTGATCAATGTATTCATTACTGTAACGAAAATCAGAAAGATGATCGTTAAGGCCATCCCTGAATCACTGCAGTATGCAATCAGCGGCGGTATCGGTCTCTTCATCGCTTACCTTGGCATCAAGCAGGCAGGTTTCCTGACCTTTACAGCGGAAACTGCAGCAAGAATCACAGACAACGGTGACGGAAGCGGACTTTTCGCTGACATCATTCCAGCTCTTACAGATTTTACAAATCCTACAGCTCAGGTAGCTCTGATCGGACTTCTGATCACCATCGTACTTCTTCTTAAGAAGGTACCGAGCGCAATCCTGATCGGAATCGTATCCACTACCGTTATCGGAATTTTCTTTGGTGTGACTCAGGTTCCTGAACTGTCAGCAGACATGTTCAAAATTCCAAGTCTGGCACCAACTTTCCTTAAACTCGATTTCAGAGGCATTTTTGCCGT
>DAMDIS010000119.1:0-2837 GCA_032100885.1 Proteiniclasticum sp. | reverse complement strand
CACCCTGACCACAATTTTTGCGTTCTCCCTGACAGATACCTTCGACACCATCGGAACATTCCTTGGCGCAGGAAGAAAATCAGGAATCTTCACAGAAGAAGATGCAAACTCAGTTGAAGCTTCAAAGGGTATGAACACAAAGATGGAAAGAGCGCTTTTTGCTGATGCAACAGCTACTTCCATCGGAGCTCTTCTTGGTACTTCAAACACGACCACTTATGTGGAAAGTGCTGCAGGTATCGCACAGGGCGCAAAGACCGGACTTGCTTCTGTAACGACAGGCGTACTGTTCCTGATCTCCCTGTTCCTTGCTCCAATCGCACTGATGGTACCTGGCGCAGCTACTGCACCGGCACTCATCGTAGTCGGTATCTTCATGGCTGAAGGTCTGAAGAACATCGAATGGGACAACCTGACCATCGCAGTACCTGCTTTCATGGTCATCGCATTCATGGGCTTCTCCGCATCCATCACAAACGGTATCGCATTCGGATTCCTGTTCTATGCCATCGCTAAAATGGTAGAAGGCAAGAGCAAGGACGTTCATCCGATACTTTATGTCATCACGGTACTGTTTATCCTGTCCTTCGTACTCACAGCAATCGTCTAAAGCACCCCATACTTTAGAGGGTTGTCCCGACATAATCGTATAGAAAAAAGGTGCATCCGTTTTGGATGCACCTTTTGACATTCTCAGGCATTATGGCAGGGACAGTTTCAGTATCCCTGCCTTCTATCTTTATGACATGAACACTATGGATACGGGTTCAGGCGTTCTGATGTCTTTCTTCAGGAGCTTCAGCTTTCCTTCGTCCCTGTCGATCTTATATAAAGTCAGGTTATTTGTGATCATGTTTGCGGCAAGGAGAAACTCACCGTCAGGTGAAATGTTGAAGTCTCTTGGATGATCTCCTTCAGAGGATACAGTCTCGATGAGTTCAAGATGATGATTGTCCGTCACTCTGAAACCCGTGATGCTGTTATGACCGCGGTTTGATACATAGAGAAACTTTCCGTCCGGCGTAAGCCTGATTGCAGCACCGGTATTATCTCCCTTGAAGTCTTCAGGAAGTGTCTTTTGCACCTGCTTCAGCACATAGTCTTTTTCTCTGAAATCATAGACGAACACTTCTGAGGAAAGCTCGGTGAAGATATAGACGAACTTTGCCTTCGGCGAAAAGGTCAGATGTCTTGGACCGCTTCCTGGCGGAAGCAGAAACTCATCTCTTTGCACCAGTTCACCTTCGCACCTGTAGAGATAGACTTTGTCTGCACCAAGATCGCAGGCAAGGATATCCTCATTATGAGGGTTCTTCATGGCGAAATGAAGATGTGAGCCATCCTGTCTCTTCTCGTTGGGACCTCGTCCCTCATGGGTCACTGTTTCCAGTCTTCTCTTTACCATGCCGTCTCTCAGATGGTAGAGATCCAGATGGCCGTCATGATAGTTCGAAGCCAGGAGAAATTCATCATAGACGGAGACATGACAGGGTGTATTTTCGTTTTCAAAAAGAACCTTGTCCACGATGCCGCGATCAAGATTCATGGAGAGAACACCATGGTCGCTTTTATGACGCATGGAGGAGTAGAGGATCCTCTTCTCCTTGTCCAGTGCAAGATAGGTCGGATCGTCAACCTCGTAAAAATCCTCTATGTTGAACTCTTCGGCGTTGAAACTGAATTTTCGTATACCCTTACTTTCTTTTCGGGTGTATGAACCGATAAATCCGGTATAATCTTTCATGGCTTTCACTTCCTCCTTGTTTTTTTACTAAGTTTATCATACCAAAAAAAGGAGAGGCTTAAAGTAACCGAATTGTTAACCTTTGTTAACCGTAGTGTCAATCTATTTAAATCATGGTCGTGTATGCTTAAAGGGTAAGGTTTGAACAAAAGAAGCGCATACCAAGGATGAACCAACTGAAAACCAGGGGTTTTCACTGAAAGTGAAGGAGCTTAGAAGAGCAATGAATAACTACAGAGGTGAAGAAGAGAAACGAAGACAGCTTAGCCAGAAAGCCGATGTCATAAGAAAAAACAGAAAAAGAAGAAGAATAATTGCCTATGCGGGACTTCTTGTGGCGGTTCTGGCTATGGGTATTGTCTTAAGGAATATGTTTTTCAGAGATGCTCAAAGCGAGGAGCAGATCATTTCGGATGCGGACAATCAGCAGGAAGAGATGATTCTTGTACCCCATTTTCAAAGGGGAAGAGACCAGACCATGAGACTGCCTTCCACTAAGCCCGGACAGATCAGGCTAAATATGCAGAAACCGGGAACGAATCATTCACTTTTTGCGTCGCAGTATGCCTATGACACGAAGGAAGTGAAGGACTGGATAAAGGGAAGAGTACCTTATGAAGGAGAGAAGATCGCATTTCTCACCTTTGATGACGGTCCTGTGGAAAATACCTATAAGGTCATGGATATCCTGAAAAGAAGAGGTGTACCGGGTACCTTCTTCATCCCAGGAAAAACACTGGAAGATCACACCAATAAGGAAGTGCTTCACCGTTATATTGAGGAAGGACATGGGATTGCCATTCACAGCTACACTCACGACTATGCGCGACTTTATCCCGGTAAGGCAGCTGATGCAGAAAGAATTGTGGAAGAATATGAAATGACTCTTGAGCTCATGAGAGAGACTCTGGGCGAAGACTTTGATACGAAGGTCTTCCGTTTCCCCGGCGGTGCCGGCAGCTGGAAGAATATTCCGGAAGCTCAGGATGCTCTAGGGAAACTTGGGGTTTCAGACATTGACTGGAATTCCATGTCAGGTGACTCTGAGCCCTCAAGCAGAAGACCGGACGGACCATCCGCCATGGCGGAGTAT
>DAMDIS010000118.1:2561-8124 GCA_032100885.1 Proteiniclasticum sp. | reverse complement strand
CAAGCTGAAAAGATCCTTCGCCCACTGTTTCAAGGAAATCAGGCTTCTTCATAAAGAGGGGTTCATTGAACTCAATGACCTCTATGAGATGCTGAAGAACATGGCCGAGTCCATGAAACTTGAGCTTCAGGACCAAAGAGTCATAAAGCTCGTCTATGCGCAGAATGCCACCATCACTTCAAGCGGTGACATCATCATCACAGGTGAAGGCAGCTATCAGGCGAAGCTGAGCGCAGGAAATGAGATCAGGTACGAGCGGCCTGGAAATGTCGTCATCGGGGGAACCCTCATTGCAGGGAAGTACATCCGTGCAGGCGTCATCGGGACACCCAGTGAGATTGAGACCTTCTGCAAGGTGATGGATGAGGAAGGGGATATCCTTGGAAGATTCCATAAGGGTACGACCCTCATGATCAAAGACAGGATCAGGGAATATATGGCTATAGTTTAGAAAAAATTGGAGGAACAGTTATGACCGGTAAAAAAGGCTTATTCTACATTCTTACAGCAGTTCTTGTGGTCGTCGTGCAGGTGGGGGGACATCTTCTTGAGCTTGAGTGGATCGGAGTTGCGGCAGCTTCTCTTCTTCTCATCGCAGGCGTCATTCTTCTTGACCATTTTCTGAGAAGGGATAAGGGCGAGTCACATTCTGCTGCAGCTTCAAAGACTGCAGAGATTAACGATCTGGATGAGGCGCTTTTTGGCATCGCTGAAGACATGGGCTTTGACTCCCAGCAGCTTCTATGGCTGTCGAAGGACAACATCAACACCTTCAACACCCTTGCAAAGATCTCCTATGAGATCGAAAACTACAGCGAGCAGAACGCCGCAAGTTCACAGGAAATCAATGCCAGTGTCAATGAACTGGTGGCCACAACGAGTGATCTCAATTCTTCAGTGATCGAGATCGAGAAACACTCCGAGACTTCCATCGACATGCTTCATAAGAACAAAGAGACCATAGACAGCATAAGCATTTTTATCCGCGGACTGTCGGATCTCATCAAGGTGGCAGAAGACAACAATGTGGAGCTTCAGAGCTCTTCAAACAAGATCAATGAGATCGTGGACTACATCAGAAAAATCTCCAGTCAGACAAATCTTCTGGCGCTCAATGCAGCCATTGAAGCGGCAAGAGCAGGAGAAGCGGGAAGAGGATTTGCGGTTGTAGCCAGCGAAATCAGAAAGCTTGCTGAGCAGACTGACGAGGCCATCACCGTCATCGAAGAGGTCATCAAGGGCATCCTCACAAAGATCACCGCTTCCAACAAGGCCATGGGACAGATCGGAGACAAGATGGATGAAGCCGATCAGGTGGTCAAGGAATCCTCAGCGGTTATCCATGAAATCGGAAAGGTGCTGGGCGATGTCCGTGCAAATATCGGAGAGCTCACGAAGGTATCCTCAGCTCAGAAACAGACCACACTGGAAATTGAAAAAGCTGTGGAAGATGTCACAACGGCTGTGGAAGAAACCCACAACATCACCACAAAATCCATAACCCTTGTGGAAACCCAGAACAGAAAGAACGAGGAGATGCTGAGCTATTCCAGAAGAATCAGCGAAGTTGCGGAAAGGCTTCAGAAGGAAGCGGTCAATCTCAAGAAGGACAATGAGATCATATTCGGGGTCAATCCGTTCATCTCTCCGATGCAGATCAGAAAAATGTATGTACCGATTCTTGAGCGTGTCGCCAGGACCATGAACAAGAAAGCCAGAACCATCATCGTGAAGAGCTACGAGGCTTTAAGTGACGGAGTGGAGAATAATGTCATCGACATCGGATGGTTTTCACCATTTGCCTATGTCAACGCCCACGACAAGTGCAGCGCCATACCTGTGGTCACGCCTAAGGTCAGCGGCAAGGCTTCCTACAACGGATACATCATCGCAAGAAAAGACGGCAGCGTGAAGAACATGAATGATCTCAAGGGAAAGAAGTTCGGATATGTGGATGCAAGCAGCGCATCAGGATATCTTTATGCCAGAGACAGCATGAAAAAATCAAAGCTTGATCCGGACCGAATCTTCAGCAAGGTGGACTTTCTCGGTAATCATGACAATGTCATCGAAGCTGTTCTATCAGGTGAAGTGGACGCAGGTGCTACCTACAATGAGGCATTTGATGCAGCTAAGCTCAAAGGGCTTGATGTGGAGAGTCTAGTGATTATTTCAAAGACAGAGGATATTCCAAAGGATGTTCTGGCTGCAAGAAAAGATCTGCCGGTAGAGCTCATCGATGCGCTCAAAACGGCTTTTGTCAGCTTTGATGATTACGAGGGAATCGAAACCAAGGTTCAGGGATTCATCGAAAGTCATGATCACCATTACGACGTGATCAGAAATCTGAACAGCTAGTCGGATTCAGTATCAGATCAAGTAATTGAACAAGACACAATAATGTAAGCCTCCAGAAGAATCAGACGTTCTTCTGGAGGCTTACATTCTGCTTTAATTGATCTTTTCCATCTCTTAGTTAAAACCTTTGAATGGGTAGTAGGGTGTACCCTTATCTTCTTTATAGTAGGCAAGATCTTCAGCCTTCCAGCTGCCGGTTTTTAGTGCAGTGCGATTCTGGTCAGGAAGGGGATATAAGTCATTTTCATCTAAAGCTTCTTCCTCTTTATACAAATTGCCGTACTCTACATCATATCGGTAGAAGTAGTCATCAACAGTTTTTTCATGAGAGTAGCCAAAGAGATAAATTGACTTTTCGTCTTTGCTTAACCTGGCATCAGCGAAAAAATCTTCTCCAAAGGCTTTTGTTTCATCCAGGTCAAAAGCTGAAATCAGTTTGTCTTCATCCAGACTGTAGATAAAAAAACCGAATGATGTGGTGATTCCGACCTTATCCTCAGTCTCGTAGAACAGATTGCCGATTTCTGCCCGATACTCTGCCTGGTCATATTGGGGCTCAGTCAGGAGATCGTTGTAATCTCTGTTGTTGCAGCCTGTAACCGTCAATGCAAAGACGGACAGGATTATGGCAAGCATCATCTTTTTCATTTTTACCTCCAAAAGTAGTGTTTATTTTCGATAAGGAAATATTCTGAAATGTACTTCATCTGAAATACTATTTCCTGAAGTCCATACCTGCTTTATCAAGAGGGAGAATTCTCAGTACAATCTTTCCTTCAATATGATCGAAGGAGATACTGCCAAAACTTCTGCTGTCATTGCTTTTATCGGGATATCTGTTGTCTCCCATGACAAAGAGTTCATTCTCCGAGACCAGATAGTCTCTTCCATATAATAGGGGCTGTGTATAGATATTTTCGGCGAGATAGGGCTCTTCGATCTTCATCTCGTTTACATAAAGTTCCCCGTCTGAAATGTTGATTGTCTCTCCTGGAAGTCCGATGACTCTTTTGATGAAAACCCGATCATCATCTTCCAGTGGAGATTCGAATATGATGAGATCGCCTCTTTTGTATTCTTCAGTTTTAAGGAAGGTCTCATATTTTTTTACGATCAGTCTGTCGCTGTCTTCAAGTGTAGGATTCATGGAGTCTCCTTGTACGACTGCCGTATTGAAAACAAAAGTCGTCACAAACATCGTGGTCACTATTGCGATACCAATCGATTTAATCCAATCTATGACATTGTTTCTGATTTGCCTTTTTCTTTCCTCAGACTCATAGTTCATGGTTACCTCCATTTCGCTTAAATCATTTTCATACGCAATTTCTCTTATCCTGTTGAGTATTTATCTATTATATTGATATTATACTAAATTTTCTAATATTACTCCAATTTACTCAAGATAAAACCGGTTCTTAAAATAGAACCTGATTTTCCGGAGAAATGTATGCTACATTCTTAAAACTCAGGTTGCTCTTCCGATATAGATAGAGACACGATGTTTCTCCAGAGGAGGAACCAAGTTAAAATTACAGCCTAGGATAATCAGTAAAACCTTGGAGGAATAATATATGAGCTGCAGAAGATGCGGAAAACCGGTGGAGATGGTCTTTATGACTTCTGATGTCTATGTCAGTCTTCCTACAGAGCATCATATTGAAATATTTGAAAATGCACTGAATCATAAAAACTATATCTTTGAAAAGATTGAGGAAGGTTATCCCTTAAAAAGGGTGAATTTCGACGATTTCATCTCTTATTTATGCAGCAGCGTCTTCAATTCAGTAGAGAAGAAAGATGTTAAAATCCTGCAGATGAAGAGCGGAGCGGAAATTAACTTCTCAGCCCTTCAGAATTACAGAAGCCTTACTGAGTGGGAAGCCATGCACGAAGGAAAGGAAGTGGCTTCCATAATCAGTGAGGAACGGATCAGGACTCTTTTCCAGCCCATCATTGAGGCAAAGACAGGAGAAATCTACGGCTACGAAGCCTTAAGCCGCGGAATACTAAGAGATGGAAGAATCATGAATCCCGGAAGACTCTTCTCCAGTGCTAAAGCCATGGATCTCATGTTCAATCTGGACAGGGTATGCAGGGAGGCTTCCATACGGGCGGCTTCAAAGCAGGGAATCAGAAAGAAGCTCTTCATCAACTTCATCCCCACCGCCATTTATGAGCCGTCTCTTTGCCTTCGCTCAACAGCAAAAGTGCTGGAAGAAGTAAATTTCGATCCGGCTCAGGTGGTCTTTGAAGTGGTGGAGACTGAAAAAGTGGAAGACTTCGCTCACCTTAACCGAATCCTCGACTACTATAAAGAGAAAGGGTTTTCCACAGCCCTTGATGATCTGGGCAGCGGATACGCTGACAAGAGCGCTCTTCTTATGCTTAAGCCTGACTACATGAAAATCGATATGGAGATCATCAGAAACATTCATCTGGATGAGGCGAAGCAGAAAAAGCTTGATGAGTTCATCACAGCCGGGAAGGAGATGAACCTCACGATCCTTGCTGAAGGGATTGAAACCATTGAGGAGTATAACTATCTTAAGGGCAAAGAGATTGACCTCATGCAAGGATACCTTTTCGGAAAACCTGAAGAGGTTCCTATGCAGATGCTCTCGTTTAGATGAAAGCTTTACTGACACACTTGTGTTACATCAGATAACATTGTTGAGTGTCTCGGCCTGATATGAGAAACAGAACTATATTATTTACCGGTTATATATTGAAATGATTTTTAAAATTGACCACTAAATCAAAGGAGAATACAAAAGATGAGAAACAGAATTAAAGAGAACAGAATACATAATGCAAGCAGAGTGAACAGCTTCACAATCAGACTGCAATGGGGAATTCTTGGGATACTCGTAGTGCAGGCTTATTTCAATTATGACTTGACTTATGCTATGGACCTTATGCTGAGGGTATCACCAATTATACTTGTCATCACCATATTAAACAGATTCAGATTCAATGAACAGCTTAAGTGTCTGATTGTGGCATCAGGAGGTGCACTAGCAGGGATTGCACTTATGATCGCTTTTCAGGGAGAGTATAAGCTGTTCTTTACTATCTATATTTCACTGATTACCATAGGTCTTTATTTCAATACCCGTTTGGTCATCTATTATGCCGCACTGATGAGTGTAGGTCTTTATTTCAATACCCGTTTGGTCATCTATTATGCCGCACTGATGAGTGT
>DAMDIS010000118.1:419-2461 GCA_032100885.1 Proteiniclasticum sp. | reverse complement strand
AGGTCTTTCTCTTCTTTTCTATATGATGCCAACTTCGGTAATACCCTCTGGTAATCTGAACGAGTTCATATCATTCATCGCATTATTTGATATCAACACATTCGTGCTATTCTATGTAGCAAAATGGGGTAATGAGTACATTGTTGAAGCTGAAGAAAAGGAAAAAGAATCAGCTGCGCTCGTGGAGAAGCTTGGAATGATTTTAAAGACTTCAGAGGAGAGTGCACATGAACTGGATGGAGGAATCAGGCAGCTCAGTGACAACATGAAGACAATCAAGGAAGTCAGTTCATCTATCAATGCGGCTTCTCAGGAAATTGCAGCAGGAATCATGGAAGAGGCAGGAAGCATCCAGAACATTTTGGTCTCGGTGAAGGACAACGGAGATAAACTGGGCGAGATTAAAGAAGCATCAGATGAAATTGCAGAACGGGCGGGTCATTCTTCTGTAAAAATTACAAGAAGCCTTGAAGAGCTGAAAGACTCAACTCATCAGATGGAAAATATTCAGATTATCGTACAGGAAATCAGTCAGGATATGATTGAGCTGAATAACAAGATAGACAGCATTAATGAAATCTTCCAGGGACTGATCACCATCTCCAGTCAGACGAATCTTCTCTCTTTAAATGCAGCCATTGAAGCTGCAAGAGCAGGAGAGCACGGA
The DNA here is from genome assembly GCA_032100885.1 of Proteiniclasticum sp. GTDB lineage: Bacteria > Bacillota > Clostridia > Clostridiales > Clostridiaceae > Proteiniclasticum. The sequence goes on along the minus strand of DAMDIS010000118.1, from coordinate 1,794 downwards.
AGAGGCTTTGCGGTAGTCGCTGAAGAAGTGAGAAAGCTTGCCGACATGAGCAAACAGAATGTTGATGAAGCCTCTATGCTGATTACGGAAATCACTGCAATGAAAAACAAGACAATCGGTGGGGTACATAGGGGAGAAGAAGCGACTGAAAAAGGACTGGGTCTGATGAAGCAGCTGGAAGAAAACTACAAAGATGCAGCTTCGACTTTCAACCGTGTTAATGAGCTGACGAATCTTAAATCAGATAATCTCAGGATTCTTTTTGAAACCTTCAGTGAAATGGGAAAGAGAGTTGAAAATATCGCGGTTATCTCGGAAGAGCATGCGGCTTCGATTGAAGAGATTCAGGCAACCATCGAAGAAGAAAACAGTCAGATTACAAGTATCAATTCTGCGGTGGAGTCTTTAAGTGCCATCAGCGCAAAACTTGCAGACGTCCGTATATAGTCATACAGATATGCCCTGCTGCGATGCAACGCTGCAGGGCATACCCTGTTCAGGAAACTGAGCTCAGGGTCTGATTTTTTGAAGGCGTTCAGAGAATAAAGGATTTATTGTAACATATGGAATAAAATTAAACTCTTCCATTAAAACATTTCAATAACAGTCGATATAGAAAATAAGAAATACTGTACAGGAGACAAAGTGGATGAAACAAGTAATCATATTCAACAACTGCCAGCAGAACTTCGCTCTGGAAATAGACCGGATCGAGAGAATCATCGACTATTCAAGCCCTAAGAAGCTGCCGGAAACTGCAGATTACATCCAGGGTGTGATCAAATACAATGAAAAGGTCCTGCCCATCATCGATCTCAATATGAGACTTTATGGCACACCGGGGGAGATAAAGCCCAGCAGCAAGATCATCGTGATCCTGTGGCATAGTGCTCACCTGGGGCTCATCGTTGACGACATTCTTGGCATCAAGACCATAGATGAGGAGTCATTTGAAGATTCATCCATTGGCGAAGGAAGCATCTCCAGTGAATACATCAAGGGATTCATCAAGCTTGATGAAGACATCATTATACTTATGGATACCAATAAGCTCTTCAGCTTCATGCAGACTAGAGAACTGCTGGACCTGAAGGAAGAGATGCAGCTTGAAGCGTAGAAACGAAAAAGTTTGGTGGTTTGATTAATGGAAGAACAGATGAAGGTCGGTATAGCTGACTATAAGATAGGGAAAGATCCGCAGAAAATCATCACACTTGGACTAGGTTCCTGTGTGGGGATCGCTCTATACGACAAAGTGAAGAAAGTCGGCGGACTTAGCCATATCATGCTGCCGGACAGTACGGTTTTCAACAGGGAAGTCAAAGCGGAGAAGTTCGCCGATCTTGCCATACCCAAGATGATCATGGAACTCTAC
>DAMDIS010000118.1:0-409 GCA_032100885.1 Proteiniclasticum sp. | reverse complement strand
GAGCATGCAGACCAGAAATCTTGTGGCAAAGATCGCAGGCGGAGCAAGCATGTTCAATTTTCCCGACAAGAAGATGACATCCGATATCGGGAAAAGGAATGTTGAAGCAGTGGAGAAAATACTCCAGGATCTGGGTATCCCGATTCTTGGCAGTCATACGGGAGGGTCCATCGGAAGGACCATGATCGTGGATCTTTCGGATTTCAATGTGGACATCCGCACAGCAAGCAAAAGTATCGTTGTACTTTAAACGGAGGATAAAGGATGCAAATAAGACTCATGGTGGTGGATGATTCGGCTTTCATGAGAAAGATCGTTTCAGATGCCGCATCTAAGATAGACGGAGTCATGGTGGTCGGGACCGCAAGAAACGGACAGGACGCCATAGACAATATAGAAAGACACAGAC
>DAMDIS010000117.1:3033-8279 GCA_032100885.1 Proteiniclasticum sp. | reverse complement strand
AATTTGGAGAAGGGTGATTTATAAGCCCTTTTCCACCATGAAATCCGAATACCCGAAAAAATAAAAGAATCTCGCTATAAAGTTCTATATCGAGATTATTATTATGAGACAACTGTTGAAGATGAAATAATTGCAACGTTTAACGGAGAGAGAGAATTATATCCGAATAATAAATATTTCAAGTTTATAGAAGATAATACAGGTGCATATAAGAATAAAGATTATAGTACAATCAATGATTATATTATAAAAAATAATATCAAGATTTTCTCGAAAACTATTACAGAAGAAAGAAAGACGAATCCGTAGTTTTGCATGGTTTAAAGTATAGTGTAAGCGGTCTTTAATCGGATGGATGTAACCATCAAGGGAAGTATGGGATAATTTTTAGAGAGAAAACAAAAGGTGGCCTCACGGCCGCCGGTGTGACTGTTATACCGAACAATCTTTCCTGACCTGAGGATTCCAGGGTAGGAGCTGTTCGATGCCCTCGGACCTTTCTTCCAAAGAGAACCGGGGAAGAATCCCCATAAGTATTTGCAGAAGCTACTTGAAGAACTGCCTCGGATGAAAGAATCTGGTGAAACCGATCTTGAACTGGTAATGCCATGGAATGATAAAATACAAAAAACTTGTTCATGATGAACGTAATGCGCGGCCGAGAGGTCGCTTTCTTTTACATTGATTATCGCATTAGAGCACTGTGGTTTCTATACGGTACTTTATTGTCCGCTTACGTTATTTTGAAGGGTTTTTCCCATGAGAAGCAATACCATCAAAATTAGCGCAACCTCTATCAGGGCAGGGTGAAGTTAAGATTTACGCCATTACTTGTGGTACGGTTCACCGTATCATATCCTAAAACTTCTAGATTTGTTCCAACATACAGACAACTGACAGCTCATCCGACAAAGATAAGCTGGATAAACTCAATAAAATAGGCTTTTCAGTTCTTTGGGTAAAAGTAATAATATCATGTCCATGATGGGTATACGCTCGAAAGCAAGAATCATCATGAAGCTGGATTTTGAATAAGTATAAGTTAATCACGTTGTGTCATCTGCTCAGTAAGGAAGCTTGCGCTTTCATTTGTTTCAGTGAGGACTTACTAGCTTATGGGAAAGTTTACATAACCAAGACAATATGAAGATTTCCTGAGCCATTGAGGATTATTGATTAAGAAAATTAATTAAGCAAATGTATCTGCTTTAAAAAAGCTGGAGAAGAAACACGAAAGTTTTCTCCAGCTGCTTTTAGGAAAGTGAACATTTACTATCAAGGTGTAATTGGTAATACCTACCTGAGTTATATTGGTTACAGCATATCAAGAGAGGTTTTTCTAGCGGGTGCCGGAAAATGAGCATCTAGAGATGCAAGATCTTCTTCATCTATCTGAAGCTTTTGTGCATCCGCATTTTCTTTAACATGCTCTTTTGATGATGCTTTAGGTATGGCACAGACATTTTCTTTTGATAGTAGAAAACCGAGCATCAGCTGTTCAGGAGAGACTTCCATACGATCTGAAATTTCACTGACAACAGAAGATCCCGTCAGCTTCTTTCTGGATTTTTCATCATGAGCCAGAGGACTGTATGCCATAAGAGGGATACTTTTTTCTTTAAGGAAAGGAAGAAGGTCATATTCCACTCCTCGGGACCCAAGGTTATACAGCACCTGATTCACTCTGCACTGATCGCCTTTAGGGATGGAGAGAAGCTCTTCCATGTCATCCGTGTCAAAATTCGAAACGCCCCAGTTTCTGATGAGGCCTTTTTCTTTCAGCTCCTCCATACAGGCAACAGTCTCAGACAGCGGGACAGAACCTCGCCAGTGAAGAAGATAGAGATCGAGATACTCTGTATCGAGTCTTTCCAGACTTTTCCTGCACGAATCGAAGATATTTTTTCGCCCTGCATTATGAGGATAGACTTTTGAAACCAGAAATAGATCTTCTCGTTTAAATGCCTTTATGGCTTCACCAACCAGAATTTCAGACAGTCCTTCGCCATACATTTCCGCAGTATCTATAAGGGTCATGCCCATTTCTATTCCGAGGCGCAATGCCTCTATCTCTTCATTTTTCTTAGCGGGATTCTCACCCATGTTCCATACGCCCTGGCCAAGGACAGGCATTTCTGTACCATCATTAAGCTTTAGTATTCTCATAAGTTTACCTCCTCAGATTATCTGGTATTTTTGATTACATTATATCATAGCCCTTTTCTTCCAGTCTCTTCATACTCTTCTTGATTAGCTGAGCGATTCAGTGCAAAATAGAATCATATCTTAAGTTAAGACTGATTACTATTTGAGCTGGGAGGCTGAACTTGCATGGATAAAGTAAGAAAGAATCTTTTTGACCGCATAGCGCCCATATATGGAATGTTTTTTAGTCTGCAGAAAAAGAACTATGCATTTATTCCGGATATGCTCAAGGAGCAAAGAATCATGCCGCCAATGCAGGTTCTTGATATCGGCTGCGGAACAGGCGCACTCTTATCTGTTCTGGAAGAGGCGGGATATGCTGTGACAGGGCTTGATCAGGCGAGTGAGATGCTGAAAGTGGCCAGATGGAAGACAAGGCATCAGAAAATCAGATACGTTCATCATGCAAATGGGAAGATGCTTCCATTTAAGAACAACTCCTTTGATCTTGTCATCAGCTCTTTTGTTCTCCATGGGATGAACAGTGAGGAACGCCTGGATCTATACAGGGAGATGAAGAGAATTTCAAGGCGAAAAGTCATCATCCACGACTACAACAGAAACAGATCTCTTCCAACAACAGTGATTGAGTATCTAGAAAACGGAGACTATTTTGAATTCATCAAAGTTGCGGAAGATGAAATGCGTGAGATATTTGGTGAAGTCAAGATCACTCAAGTAGCAGAGAGAGCTTCATGGTATGTCATGGAATCTGATGGACCGAGAATAACAGCGGATAATGAATAGACAAATAGATACAAAAGAGACACACGAGGTGGAAGATGGACAATATAAACGATGATAAGACCGATGAAGTCACCATAGCTGAAAATGAGAGAGCGTGGAATGACCTGGCATATGAAGCCTGGTGCGCGAAATATGGAAAGCCTTCAGAAGCTGCAGAGAAAATAGAAAAGAATCCTGAAAAAACGGTAGGAATCATACTGGAGGAATTCGGAGAAGTTAAGGGGATGAAGATTGCCAATCTCATGGGTTCCCATGGCATGAAGGCGCTTGCTCTTAGCTGCCTAGGCGCTGAAGCTTCAGTGTTCGACTTCTCGGAAGGGAACAGGAAGTATGCACTGGAGATGGCTGATCATCTGAAGAAAGAGATAAGATATGTGCTTACGGATGTGACTGCACTGCCAGAGGAGGAGCGCTCCGGAGACTACGATCTTGTTTTTGCTGAAATGGGTATACTCCACTACTTCAGCGATCTTAAGCCATTCATTGAAACAGCAGTTAAGCTTCTGAAAAGTGGAGGCACTTTTGTGATAAGGGACTTTCATCCTGTATCCACAAAGCTCATCAGCTCAAGAGGAACAACAGCCAAGATCAGGAAGCACAAGGTGGATGGAGACTATTTTGATGAGAGTCTTGTGGAAAGTGAGATCTCCTATGGAAAATATCTGCCAGGCACACCCACAGAGAAAGTGCTTCTTCGCAAGTGGACGCTGGGAGAAATCGTCACGGCAGTTGCAGAGGCGGGACTCATGATCCTAAAACTCAAAGAGGAACCTAATCTTTCCAGTGAAGCTTTCGATAAAGGAATCCCCAAGACCTTCATCCTCACAGCAAGAAAAATCTGATGTTTTAAATGGGTAAGCGGATACAGTTTTGAAACAAGTTATGAAACTGTTACATAATATTTCTGAATTTCAAGCAATAAATTCGAAACTGTGGTATAGTGTATGGAGCAACTTTTTTAGGTAGTGACCATATCGATGCTTTTTATAAAGTGAATTTCCATTTGGTCATCAGGAATGAAGAGAAATCAATGTAGGGAACGCATTGCAGCGTTCCTTATTTTAATGGGAAATTATCCTGAGATACCAAAGTCAGAGAAAAAAGGCGAATATAAAAAAGCATGGACAAAGAGATGTCATGCAAAAAGGAGTAAATATTGTTATTTAAAAATATCAGTCTAAACATGCCAATTCAGAGGGCACTTAAAGATGCCGGCTATAATGAGGCAACACCCATACAGGAAAAGTCCATAAAACCTCTATTGGAGGGACATGACCTTCTGGGCTGCGCTCAGACAGGAACAGGAAAAACTGCAGCATTTGCGCTGCCGATCCTTGAAGGCCTTTCAAAGGCACCAGCTGTTAAGGGAAAGAGACCCATAAGATCTCTTATTCTTGCACCAACAAGAGAACTGGCCATCCAGATTGCAGAGAGCTTTGAGACCTATGGCAAATACCTGAATCTCAAGACCACAGTAATCTTCGGAGGCGTTTCCCAGAATCCCCAGACCGCAATCTTAAACAGAGGTGTGGACATTCTTGTGGCAACACCAGGAAGACTGCTTGATCTCATCAATCAGAAATACATCAAGCTTGCCGAAGTGGAATTCTTCGTCCTTGATGAAGCAGATATGATGCTTGATATGGGTATGATCCATGACGTGAGAAAGATCATTGCCTTCCTGCCTAAGAAAAGACAGACACTGTTCTTTTCGGCAACAATGCCCAAGGAAATCGCGACCCTTGCAGATTCGATTCTTGACCATCCGGTGAAGGTTGAGATTACACCCGTTGCCTCAACTGTGGATACCATCAGGCAGTCGGTTTACCATGTCAACAAGAAGAACAAGATCTCCCTGCTCATGGATCTTCTGAAGAAAGAAGACATAGACAGAGTTCTTGTATTCTCCAGAACAAAGCATGGTGCAGACAAGATCGTGAAAGAGCTTCTCAGAAACAAGTTTGAAGCTCAGGCCATTCACGGCAACAAATCCCAGAATGCAAGACAGCTTGCGCTGAAGAACTTCAAAGAAAAGATCACAAAGATTCTCGTTGCAACGGATATTGCCGCAAGGGGAATCGATGTGGAAGAGCTTTCCCATGTCATCATCTATGACCTTCCTGAAGTTCCCGAAACCTATGTTCATAGAATCGGACGTACAGGTAGAGCAGGTCTTGGTGGAGCAGCACTTTCCTTCTGTGATACTGAAGAGAAGCATCTTCTAAGAGACATTGAAAAGCTCATCAGAAAAGCCATCCCAGTTGTGGAAGAGCATGCCTATCCTTTAGTGGATA
>DAMDIS010000117.1:2219-3019 GCA_032100885.1 Proteiniclasticum sp. | reverse complement strand
GCAGCAAGCCTTCAAGAAATCAGCAGAGAGGCGGCGGTAGTGGAGCTTCTCAGAGAGGTACCCAGACAGACAGCCGTTCAACTTCAAGAAGCAGCAGAAGTGACAGCAGAAGAAATAGCTACAGCCAGAAGAAAAAGGCTGTATAACATACAAAGAAGGCACCCTTTTTTGGGTGCCTTCTGCTTTACATCGGGGTTATTTCTCTCTGATGGTTCCGGATTCCGGTGCCTCACCGATGGAATCCTTCGCCTGGTCATTATGTGCTTCAGATGGTTTGGCAGGATCTTCTTCATGGACTACCGTACCTGATTCAGGAGCATCATAAAAATCATCATTTTTCGGATGCTTGATTTCTCTTTCTTTATCTTTTGACATAATATCACTCCTTGGCGTAGTTTCTTTTTGATTCACTACATCAAGTATAGAAAGTTTTTGATAAATGAGTGTGAGCAATGTTTGAACAATGGGTGAAACTTATTGTGAAGCATAGGATACAGGTATATATTGGGGTTGAGAAAACATGAAAAGAGGGATGCTCCATGAACTATGAAGAACTGGAAGCTTCTTTCAGATCTCTTGACCGGTCCCTGTTTCTTGATGACGAATATAAAGTTCATGCTTATGTGGATAGACCTCTACCCATCGGATTCGAGCAGACCATCTCTCAGCCGAGCCTTGTTCTCTTGATGACCTATCTTTTAAGGCCAGAGAAAGACTCAAGGATCCTTGAAATCGGAACCGGATCGGGCTATCAGACATGTCTCCTTGCTGAATTTTCCAGGGAAGTCTATACCATCGAA
>DAMDIS010000117.1:0-2209 GCA_032100885.1 Proteiniclasticum sp. | reverse complement strand
AGAGAAAGCAGAGGAGAGGCTAAATAAGATGGGCAATCGGAATATTCATTTCAGGACAGGAGACGGAAGCCAAGGCTGGCCTGAAGAGGCACCCTTTGACCGGATCATGGTTACAGCAGCTGCCACATCACTGCCCTTTGAGCTCATTTCCCAGCTTAAAGAGGAAGGCATGATGCTTATTCCTGTAGGACCTCAGGATTTTCAGGAACTTCAGCTGGTCAGAAAGAAGAAGGATGGAACCATCGAGGTGGAGACAGTGGAGATGGTAAGGTTTGTGGAGATGAAGGGAAAGTACGGCTGGAACAGAGAGTAAACGGCAAGGACCCGGTGAAGCGAAGCGGATCGCTTTACCAGGTCCCTTTTCTTGGGGTCATTTTCAGACAGTCTAGGCATTAAGTCAAGGATGGTTCTTCCTTATAGTGGGAAGGGGTCGGTGCTTTGATGACAAACAGCTCAAGCACTTCATCATGACTGTTGCCCACATTCATCTTCACATGATAAGGGATGGTGAGAATATTTCCTGCCGCATACTCATGGGGTTCCTGCTCATCCAGTCCTATGGTCAGAGTTCCTCTTACAACAATCATGTAGACATTGGAATTGGAATAATGCTCTGGCAGTCCCTGGTCTTTAGGGAAGACCATGTGGTTGATCATGGCCACAGGATGGTCAATGAGTTTCTCCACTTTTTTCTCGTCACCCAGTGCATATGGAAATACAGTTTCAATCATCTTTGTAAGCTCCTTTCCTTTTTCCTTCAGTATACTCCTATTTAGCAGGAAAGAAATATTTTCACCCATGTTAAAACGTGAACGCTGCTAAGATATTGTTATTAAATATTTCTCTAAATCTTTTGACCTGCCTTTGGCATATGAGGTAAGATAGAATCAAAGATACATTGCATTAAAGAGGTGTTTCATATGAATATGGAAACGGGAAGGCTGAACCTACGAAGGTTCAGAAATTCAGATCTTGACGATTTTTTCGAGTATGCCAAAGATCCTGATGTGGGGCCTTCCGCAGGATGGAAACCTCATAAAACAAAGGAGTATTCAAGGGATATACTGAAGACATTTATGGCCAGTGCAGATCTGTTTGCCCTTGAGCTTAAGAGTTCATGCAAAGTGATCGGTTCCATCGGTCTCCATGAAGACATGAAAAGAGACTACAAGGAAGGGATGATGATCGGCTATGCCATGGGAAAGCCTTACTGGGGCAAAGGACTTATGGCTGAAGCGGTTAATGCGGTTCTCCATTATGCCTTTCATGAGCTGGGCCTTAAAATTGTTTCTGCCTATCACTATCCCTTCAATCACCAGTCAAAAAGAGTCCTTGAGAAAGCAGGGTTCCAGTATGAAGGAACACTCAGACTTTCCTCGATTCTTCCCGACGGAACGATTGTGGATGATGTCTGCTATTCCATAACAAAGGAAGAGTTTGAGGAGTCAGTTAAGAGCAGGAAAGAACTGAATAAATGAAAGTAACAACTGTCTAGATCACAGAAATCAGGACATCAGTCGTACATTCATCACAGCACCGCTAGGCAGAGCTTTACAGCTTTGTCCTGGTGGTGTTTTTTAATTTGAGGGGGGAAACTAATGAAGAAAATAGGGATCATCCTGACCGTTCTGGTTCTTATGGCATCTGCAGGCTGCGGACGGTCCGAGATCAACAGGGAATATTCAAAGATCATGTCAAGAGCCACAGAGGACAGGTTTACGGAAACCGAGATCAGAGACTACAAAGGCGTAAGACTTGATCCGTCCATCGGGCCGAGGGACAACTCCATTGAAGGGATCCAGAGAGTGGAGATGGAGAACTATGTGCTCACGGTGAAAGGTATGGTGGAAAATGAGACAGAGTTTACCTATGAAGAGGTGCTTGAATTTCCCCATATGGAAAAGCTCATCACCTTATACTGTGTGGAAGGCTGGGATGCGACCATTCTCTGGAAAGGGGTAAGAATAACGGATCTGCTGGATGAGGCAAAGCTTAAGCCCGAGGGGAAGATTCTCATCTTCAGATGCTACGACGGATACACCACATCGCTTCCCCTGGAGGAAATCCTCGATAAGGACATGATGCTGGCATTTTCCTCCAATGGAGAAGTGCTCAGTGAACCCCTGGGATATCCGTTTATTGTGGTTGCAGAGGACAAGCTGGGCTATAAATGGGCAAGATGGCTGGTGGAAATCGAGGTGTCGGATGA
>DAMDIS010000116.1:8034-8297 GCA_032100885.1 Proteiniclasticum sp. | reverse complement strand
GAAGGGAATTGTCCCACCGAGATATCCGAATCCGAATCCTCTTGAGGAGATGTCATCCATCCGTTCATTGGTTGTGACATCTGTAAGGAAGGAGTCATAGTAGATGTTCGATCCGTTGAAAGCTACTGCAGTAACCACATAAATGACCAGTGCATAGACCCACTGCCCTTCTCCTACAGTTGAAAGGAGAGCGGAAGAAATGATGGCCACCAGAGTGAAGGCCGCAAACAGCTTCTTTTTGACGCCCTTGAAATCGGCTATGG
>DAMDIS010000116.1:7085-7977 GCA_032100885.1 Proteiniclasticum sp. | reverse complement strand
ATCCTGAAGGATCCAGCTTTTTTCCTCTTTTGTCATGATGACCTCCCATAACTTTATTTTTATGATTCTCTGATCAGTGAAAAAGTATAGTGGTCCTGCCATTTCCCATTGATATACAGATATTTTTCGTTGATGCCCATCTCTTTGAATCCCAGTCTTTTCAGGACATTCTGAGATTTATGGTTGTCAAGGAGGGTGGAAGCTTCAAGTCTGTGCAGCATCAGCTCATCAAAGGCATAGTCGATGACTGTCTTCAGTGCATCCTGCATCAGGCCTTTTCCTTCAAAATCCTTGTGCAGGGCATAACCGAGATTTGCGCTCCTGAAGCCGCCGTAGACAAGATTCGAGATCTGGACCTTGCCGATGAGCTTTCCGCTGTAATATACCCCGAAGTTGATCGCCAGGCCATTGAGGTAGTGCTTGTAGTTTTCGTCAAGGGATTTCTGCTGCCCTCTAAGCGTATAGAATTCCTGATCTCTATGCGGCTCAAAAGCCTTCAGAAAATCCCTGTTCTCGATATAGTAGCTCAGATATTCTTCCGCATTTTCAGGAGAGGACAGTTTAAGCTTAACCTTCTCTCCATCCAGTGCCAGAAGCTTGAATTCCCTGTACTGGTTGAATCTTGTATTGTCGGTTCCGAAGAGATACTCGTTTTTGATGACGGAATCCTGATAGCTGTTGTTGACCAGAATGCCTTCCAGTGTATATCCGAGCTCTGTAAAGGGCACAGTGGAGATTTCATCCGATACGATGATATTGACCTTGAAGAAGGTGCCGTCTCTTAAAAACCCTCTTGTCATGACCTTCAGGGATTCCCGAAGCAGATTTCTGTCCTCTTCTCTGTAGAATCTCAGTCTGATCAGAACATTTTTATGAGCAGTATTCTTTTCCA
>DAMDIS010000116.1:0-6920 GCA_032100885.1 Proteiniclasticum sp. | reverse complement strand
CAAAGCCTATGGAGATGACCATGGACAAGGGAAGCAGATAAATTGAGATCTTCGGTCCCAATGCATCAGTCAGTATACCCATGAGAAGATTCATGAGATTGAGGACCAGCGCCACCATGGTCATGATAAATCCAGTGGCGAAACCCGGGCGTTCCTTGAATATCACCGATACCAGCGACATGAGTGACGGAAACACGATGGCGAAAAAAAGCCCTGATATGCTGATCACAACGATATAGTCCGCACCCAGAAGAAAGCCTGAGACCATGAGTACCAGCGACATGCTCTGAGAAACCATTACGGTCCTCAGAACCCCTGTCTTCTGGACGATGAATCCCCCTACAAGTCTTCCGAAGGCAAATACCAGGAAGAATATGCCGAGGTATCTTGCGCCAACACTTTCTCTGAACCCGTAACCTTCCTTGAGGTAGTTTGTGAGCCAAAGTGACATGCCCTGCTCGGCGAAGACATAGAAACCCATAGCCAGTCCGAATACATAAAGAAGCGGATTTTTGAGAATGCTGCCTTGACCCTTTTCTCTCTTCACCTGAGGCTCATCCGGAATTTTGGCGAACCGGATACCGATAAGCACAATGAAGTAAAATATGGCGATGAAGACATACATCGTCCGCCAGGAAATATTTCTGTCCAGAAGCAGACCAACAGAATTCTGTGATACGGTTGATCCGGCGCCATACATGAAATGAAGCAGATTCATGGCAATGGTGGATGTCCCCGCAAAAAGAATCGGTACCACAGTATTTGCCGCCACGCCATAGATGTTGATCCCTGCTATGATCGGAATAAAACCGATGAAGAACATGGGAAAACTTTGTGCCTGGGACTGGATGAGAATTCCCGTTATGAGGCAGATGATTCCGATGATGATGGTCTTTTTCTGACCGATGCGCTCAATGACTGCGCCGCCAAGTAGGGTCACAGACATTCCAGCCAGAGAAACTATGGTGATCATGGAGGAGATTGCCGTATTGGATACAGAAAAATCTTCCTTGAATATAGGTATAAATATCCCCCTTGTATTTTCAATAAATGGGGACAGAAACATCAGAGTAAATATAATGATTACGCCAAATTTATTGCTTTTACTGTTTTGCATCCTTTTTTATCAACTCTCCTTTACTGCCCGGTGCAGCCGGATTTCTCCTAATAATATATACATTATTATAAGCCATTGGGATATAATATAATAGAAGTGACATGGAAAATTATTTTCCCATAGAGTGAGTCACACAAACTGCAGTCCCGGTTTCATGTTAAGATGCATGAATCATGAGCGATCAGAGGAAACCTGGGACTTTTTTCAAATTGAAAGCTAGAGGTGTAAAGAATGAATAAATCATCAGTAGATAAACTGTCCTTCTTCTTCATGGGACTGAAGAGCCGTTTCTCTGAAAACAGGGATGTTTTCGAATCTGTAGAAGTCCAGTTCAAAGCAGGTCTGAAGACATTCAAAGGAATCGGCGTGCTAAATGAAGCCGAAACCATTTCCTACAATTTCAACGGCGCAACAAAGCTTCTTTCCTTTTCAGATGTCCTTGCGGACGTCATGAAGGAAGCGGCAAACTACGAAGAGCTTCAGCTCAGCTACAAGGAGCGAGGCACAAAGCTTGTGATCAGCGCCACAAAAAAAGGTGTCACCATGAATACGGAAGAGCTTAAATTCGAGACAAAAGAAGATCAGAAAGACACGTCCACACTCCTTAACCGGGACTATCTCATCAAGGCTAAGGATGCGGGAAAACTGCTCAAAGCCATCGGCATCATGAGCAAAGACGGCAAGATCAGAAACGACAAGATCAGAAAATACAATCAGATCGATCATTATGTGGAGCTTCTTGAGAAGAACTTCGAATCCATGAAGAAGCAGGGCACCCTATATATTGTGGATGTAGGCTGCGGGAAGAGCTATCTGAGCTTTGTCCTCAACTATTACCTTACAGAAGTGAAAAGAATGAAATGTCATTTCATCGGTATCGACATTTCGGAGCAGGTCATCGAAGCCTCAAGACAGATCCAGAAGGAACTGGGCTACAGAAACATGGAGTTCCATGCCATGGACGTGAAAGATTTCAAGGACGAGCGAAAAATTGATGCGGTTCTTTCTCTTCACGCCTGCGATACTGCAACGGATATGGCTCTGGCTTTCGGTGTATACAAGGAAGCGGATTTTATTGTAGCCGTTCCCTGCTGTCACAAGGAAATGCTGAAGACATACTCCTATGAACCCTTTGAAGGCATCATGAAACACGGAATCCTTAAAGCGCGTCTGGCGGATACCCTGACTGACGGTCTGAGAGGCCTGATGCTTGAAGAGCATGGTTACGATGTCTCCATTGTAGAATACATCTCACCTCTTGAGACACCGAAGAATCTGATGATCAGGGCTTACCGCACAGGCAGACCGAATGAGGTTTCAAAGGAAAATGCCGATCATCTCATCTCGGAATTCGGAATCTATCCCGCTTTCCGTTATTACCTGGATCAGTATACCTACGGTCTGTCTGACGGATTGGATGATCTCTTATGATGGTATATAATATCGGTCTGTTTCTCACCCTCATTGTGATCCTTTTCCTTGGTGCCATGCATATCGGTTCCAAGCTGCCCTACAGACTGAACAGGGTCTATCAGAAAGAGCAGAACGGAATCAGACTTTTCAACAGATTCTATCTTGCCTACCTTCTGCCCTGGCTACTGGTTCCGTTTATCGGTTCCACCTATTTCAGGACTTATTATATGATCTACCTTCTTCTGTTCACTCTGGCACTGGAGGACGGACTGTATTTTCACGGTCTCTATACGGACAGAAACAAGGAGAAGCTTCTGGTCATGGCAGTATTTAATCTCATTATTATCGGACTCATCTATATCCTGATTCTGAGATATCTGTCTGACTTCACACCATTTAATCTCTACTCGATTTTATGACCTATCACCAGGGAGGTGGACTCTTTTGAACGTTCAGGAACTTATCGGAAGTGCATCTGAAATTACAAAAATCAAAGCAAAAAGGATCCTCAAAGAAAACAGTCTGATCAAGATATCCTATGCAAAGGGGGTCTTGCGCTCTGTTGTTCATGACGGCCAGGAATACAGTCAGAAAATAGAAATCGAGCAGGGAGAAATCTCAAGCTACACCTGCAGCTGCAACAGCGACGGACTTCTCTGCCACCATATTCTCGCCCTTCTTCTGAAACGGGAAGAAAAGGTCATAGAATCAGTAAATGATGTGGCGAAGAAACCCAAGGCATCCATGAAGAACACGAAAAGCAATCTGAAAGAGATTTTAGACTCCGCGGACAAGGAGGAGCTCATAGAATTCATCCTGTCTCTTAGAAGCTATTATAAAGACATCCCCGTGATCATCAGGAAAAGCTTCATCAGCTCCACCGACGAGGAATTTCTCAAGGAAAACCGTGAAGAGCTTATGGGGTCACATAGCAGTCTGAAGGCCACAAGCAGCAAAGAAGTCTATACAAAGCACTTCAACCTGATGCTTTCCGTTCATGAACGGGCAAGAGCCGAGTCCAAGGAAAGAAACTATCTACGCTCGACGCTTCTCTATCTTCTGCTCTTTGAAATGGTGAGTCTCCCAAGCGTAGGTATGGAACATTATCTTTTTGACAGTCATTACATCAAAGTCTATCAGGAAGCTCTGCTTCCCCTTGCAGACAAAAAGTATACCGTAAGAGAATCCCAGATGATCTTCGACTACCTGAAGCTCATCTGTACAAGTCTTAAGGATCTCAGCCAGATCACCACGCTTCTTCGGATCATGAAGAACTTCATCACAACCGAAAAGGATTATGACAATTATTACGACATCCTTCTTTACGTTTATGAAAAAGATACCGTTCTTCCCTTTGACAAGAACAATCTCCTGTATCTTGAGTACGAACTCCTTATGATGATCGGAAAGGCTGAAGAAGCTCAGCAGCTGAGACGTGAAAACCCATATGTTCCTGAATTCAGATTCATGGAAGCCGAGTCCCTTCTGGGACGAGGAAAGCTCTATGATGCACTCCTCATCGTTAAAGACGGCATCGAGCGTGCGGACCGGAACTGGGATGAGCTCATCCGCTGGCTGTACATGGAATCGAGCATCTACAAGATCCTGCAGAGCCAGGACAAATTCATAGAAGTCACCAGAAAACTGATTACTCTAGGCGAATATCGTGCCTATCTTGATCTTAAAAGATGCATCAGTCCGAAAGAGTGGCCAGGGGTATATGAGAAACTGGTGGACGACGAAGAGATCAGAAAGAACACCAAAGGAGTCTACAAAAGAATCATCCTGGAGGAGAAGGACAAAAGAAGAATCCTTCTCTACATCATGGACAATCCTATACTGATCTCGGAGCATTACGATTTTTTAAACCCCGAATACAATCAGGAAGCATCAAAACTTCTGGCTGAGTATATCGAAGACACAGCTTCAAGAATCAGCGGCAGAAAAGATTACGAGCACCTCACTCAGATGGTCGAAAAGCTCTATATCTACGGCCAGACAGCGCTTGCCAACGACACCATCATGAATCTTGTCATGAAGAACAAAAACAAGAAATCGCTCCACACCATTCTCTTCCAGCTCAAGGATACCTACAGCCAGAGCGGACCCTACATTCCCGAATAGTACACGCAGAGCCTCGTGCTCTGCTTTTTTTCTTTTTGAGTAACCTTCACCGTCTTGTAAAGCCATCATTATTGGCGTATTCTGAATGTAAATACTATCGTAAAGATATCTGGATAATAATGAGTGGTCCACAAGGAGGACAAGATGAATACAATTGAAATCAGAGGACTGACAAAATATTACGGTAAAAACAGAGGTGTTGAAGAGATCAGCCTAGATGTAAGAGAAGGTGAAATCTTCGGTTTTATCGGTCCGAACGGGGCTGGTAAATCAACAACCATACGCACGATGCTTAACCTCATCTTCCCGACAAATGGGGAAATCAGGATATTCGGCAAGGATTCCAGAAAAGATTCCGAAGCCATAGCAAAAGACATCGGCTATCTCCCCTCAGAAGTGTTCTACTATGACGATATGAGGGTTAAAGACCTGCTTCAGTATTCCGCCTCCTTCTACAAGAAGGACTGTTCAAAGAGAATCGCTGAGCTTTCCGCGCTCCTTGAGCTGGATCTCAACCGCAAGATCGAAGACCTCTCCTACGGGAACAGAAAGAAGGTCGGTATCGTTCAGGGGCTTCTTCATGATCCAAAGCTCATCATTCTTGATGAGCCCACAAGCGGACTGGATCCTCTCATGCAGCAGAAATTCTTCCACCTTCTTCAGGAAGAGAACAGAAAAGGAAAGACCATCTTCTTCTCCTCCCACATCCTAAGCGAAGTCCAGAAGCTCTGTCACAGAGTAGCCATCATAAAGGACGGAGCCATCATAAAAGTCCAGGATATGGCGAGCCTGAAGGAGGAAACCTACAAAAGGTTCACCATCGAAACAGCAGCTGACCTTACAGGAGCTCTTGGCGATTTAGCGGGTATTTCTGATCTCACCCATCATGAAGAGACCTACAGCTTCATCTATAAGGGCGATGTAAATCCGATCACAAGGCTCCTAGGCAATTCGGATCTTAAGGATATCCTGATCGAAGAACCTACCCTCGAAGAAATCTTCCTCCACTATTATGAGAAGGAGGAGTAAACCATGAATGTGTTTTTACAGGAACTCAGGTTCCACAGGAAAACAGTCCTCATCTGGAATGTTTCTCTTGTGCTTACCCTGATCCTCATGCTTTTCATCTACCCTGCAGTCATGTCGGAAAAGGCTTCTTATGAGGCTATTCTTGCATCTCTTCCACCAGGGCTTCTTGAAGCGTTTTCCATCGACTTTGAAACTTTCATGAGCTTCAACGGCTTTCTGGGTTATACCTATACCTATATGCTCATTGCGCTGGGTGTCCTTGCAATGAATCTTGGTCTTTCCGCTTTGGGGAAGGAAGTTTCCGGAAAAACAGCGGATTTTCTCATGACCCGTCCCATTTCAAGGGTAAGACTCCTGACGGAAAAAATCCTGGCCGGAATAACCCTTCTCACCCTGACAAACCTCCTCATCGGAATAACCATCTTGGGGATGACCCTTGTTCTGGGGGTAAAAGACAGCGATATGGGCGTTACCCTTCTCATCATTCTTGGCGGATTCATCGTGCAGATTATTTTTTATGCTCTGGGTATCTTCATCGGAATTTCAAGAAAGAGGATCCGGTACATCACTTCACTGTCTTTAAGTTTCGTGTTTACCTTCTATATTCTGGCCATGGTCAGTCAGGTGGTGAAGAAGAAGTACCTCTTCTATCTGACCCCTTTCAGATACTTTGATTTTAACCGGATCATTATTGATAAAGGCTTTGAACTGAAGTATATTGCAGTCTCGGCCGCAGTAATCATTATTGCAGCTTCAGCATGCTATATCACGCTGAAGCAGAAGGAGATCCATGTATGATGGAGATTGGAGATAATCATGAACATCTATAAAAGAGAATTAAGAAGTGAAGCAAAATCCATCTTCTACTGGACATCCGGTATCGGCCTTATGCTTGTACTTAGCATGATCGCTTTCCCTATGATGACCGATTCCGGTGTGGACATCACAAACTTTATGGACGCCATGCCAAGGACGCTTATGATCCTCTTTGGGATGAGCGATCTGGATATGGGCACCTCTCTTGGCTATCACGGAATTCTTTTCTTCTATGTCCTTCTTGCCGGCGTCATTTATTCCGCCATGCTGGGCACAAGAATCGTATCAAAAGAAGAAGTCATGAAAACCAGTGAATTCCTTCTGACAAGGCCAAGAACAAGAATAAGCATACTATCATCAAAGGTTCTCGCAGGAATCAGCCTGATCACCTTCTTCAATATCCTGACCTATGTCTACTCTC
>DAMDIS010000115.1:1534-8326 GCA_032100885.1 Proteiniclasticum sp. | reverse complement strand
TAAGAATCAGATTATATCCTTCAAATTTTCCTGTGTACTCATTTTCCTTTGAAGGCTTTCTGCTGCTGTAATAGATATGCATGTTTTTAAGATTTTCATTGGTGGTCTCACCGATGATCTTTTCATAGTCGATATCCATCACCTGGTCTTCATAGACTACCGGAGCTTCCACCGGTGTTTCCACACCGGCCGGAGTCTCGACCGGCTCTTCAGGTGTTTCAGGCACCTCTGCTACTGGTGGTGGAGGTGCAAGATCCGGCTCAAACCCGGTCAGTGTTCTTTGCAAGTCCAGTCTCATGCTGGTCATAAGACCCAGGCGGTTTACCGATGCCACAGGGTAGTTGTTCTTATAATACACATCATAAGCGGAGTTGACCTCCTTGTCACCCATGTTGATGCTTAGAAGAGAAATACCAAACAATACGGCAGCAAGAACACCTACGATTCCTCTTTCCATCCAGCTGAATGTATATCTGGATTTTCCGCCTTTGGCGCTGAGCAGAAGGAATATGATCATGGGCAGGAAAAGGAGGAGCAGCCAGTGGAAGTTCTTTCCTATGGCAAAAAGGATGTCATTGATGAATTCAAGAACCTGAGCCCCGTTCTTTGCTGAATAGACTGTATAAAATGTTTTGAAGATCTTATAGTAGATCAGCTGAGAGGCAAAAAGCATAGTAACCAGACCCATGGATGCAAAAATCACTGTGTTTCTCCATCCGCCTTTGAAAAAGCTTCCCAGGAGATAGATGAGAAGTGAGGTGATGGCGGCGAAGAGAACCGAATAGAGTAGTCCATCATTAAAGAAGATGGATTCAGTATTCATTCTTAAAATAAGTTCCATGAAAGTGATGGAAAAAAACAGGAAAATGAGCAGAATAAATCCTTCAAGGACCGGATTTTTCTGTCTGGTGCTTCTTTTTGACATTCTAGTGTTATCCATAAAATTATCGTCTCCTATATCTTAGGGTATCCCTAAACTGATTTTGTAAGCTCTTCCAGCAGCATAACTCTAAATAACTGATGCGGATAGGTCATGGGACCAAAGGACACCCTTCTGTGTGCAAGGTTCAGAACTTCATCTGATATACCGAGACTTCCGCCTATGATGAACTGTATCTTTGACTCGTCTGCCCATTCATCGGTCAGCATTTTTCTCAGTATTTCACTTGTGGTTCTTCTTCCGCTGATATCCATGGCAATGATTTTTCCTTTGAGGTCCAGATGCTTCATAATACCTGAACCTTCAAGGTTCTTTACACGGCTGAGTTCCTTTTCCGACGCATTCTCTTTTGTCTTTTCATCCTTCACTTCGATGACTCTGATCCGGATCCGGTTTCCGATTTCCCTGAGAAATATATCCTGAGCCTTTCTCAGATAGTCTTCCTTGAGTTTTCCTACAGTGATGATGCTGATTTCCATATTGCTTTTCAATCTGTCACCTCATCTGTGGTATACGAATGAAGAATCCCGTCATAGTACTCAGCATTGTTTTCGATATTCTCGCTGAAGCTCCATGTGACCACCTGGTGGAATTCCGATTCATCCTCAAGCACCAGGAACTTATAGGTCACCGAAATATCATCTACCAGACCCGAGACAGAAAATTCCCCAGCTTCCAGTCCGTTTATCTCCAGCTTTTCTGTTTCTGACACTGTGCCCTCTTCCAGAGCTTCCATGGTCGACTCTGCCACCAGCTCCCCGTACTCTTCAAGAGAGGTTTCAGAGGAGAACACCTCTTTATCATCCTTCAGGATGATGAGGTATGACTGATACTCTTCATTATATAAAGAAAGACTGGAACCCTCATGCAGAGATTCATCAACTGACCAGAGGTCTGTAGCTGTGATGGCTACCTCTTTGGAATCGCTTCTGAATTCCTTCTTCATCTCGGTCTCCTGATTTTCCGCTTCATTCATGACCTCACCAGGTACAGATTCTCTGCTGCAGCCAAGCGATAAGCTCATGACAATGACGAACATGCTGAGTACGAACAGTTTTACCCATCTGCTTTTTTTCTTCATGGTCATATCTTCTCCTTTTTCGACTTAACCTAAATATTACTCTACATTATCTTTTAAATGGTATCAAAAAAAAGAATTGACTGCGAATTATGAAAAACTTAAGAATTCAATAAAGACTCCATAACCTTACAGTTATAGAGTCTTTCATATCAAGCTTTATTTAGCTGTGTTAAGAAGCCTTACCGTGACACTTCTTGTATTTCTTTCCGCTTCCGCATGGACATGGATCGTTTCTTCCAACCTTATTCTCGTTTCTCACTGTTCTTGAGTCTTTAAGTTCTTTCGCGAGCTCTTCTCTCTTCTCTTCAGTAAGGATATCTTCCCATGCAGGAATATTGTAGAGATACTCGGCTTTTGCATCAAGCATATTATAGTAAAGTCTTTCCAGATTGATGTCCAGAGTGATTTCATCATCAGCACCGATGTTTTCCAGATCTAAAGGTGTGTTCAGAGAATCGTTCACGCCATCGGTGAATCCCATGACAAATTCATCTGTAGTCTTCATTTCCTTAGCAAGATCGCTGATCTTGTAGACAAATTTCTCATTTGGATTTTCAAGAATCTTGGTGTAGATTCCACCTTCAACCTTTGAATACTCTTCCCAGAAAGCTTTTTCTCCCTTGGTCTTTACATAGTCAACGACCATGTCGTTCCAGCTTTTGTATAAATTCATGCTTTAATCTCCTTCGATTGTTCAAATTATGCTTTGTTATTATACCACGTCATGACCTTTCTCTTCCACATTCAAGGGCATAAGCAGCCGATATAATGATTTTTCACTGCAGTACTGACAGATATGCTCTTCATCTTTTTCGATGATCGGAAAGGTCTCATGTTCCAATATAAAGTCGTCAATCCCCATATCATAGTCTTCATTGCAGCAGTATATGATGCCCATTTATACCTCCGTGTAGCTTGAGGGCCTTATTCTGCTGGCAAGGGCAAGATCAACATCAAGTCCCTGTCCAATGGAAAGCTTCTCCTCAAGAAAAATGTTTTCTACCGTTTTAAACGCCAGCTCAGGTATGTTATTGGTTCCCGACAGGTGGCCGAGAACGATTTTTTTTGATCCCTGTTTCAGAATCTCCAGTGCGGCTTTTCCCGCATCGATGTTGGACAGATGTCCGACTTCGCTGAGGACTCTCCTCTTCAGATCATATGGGTACGGACCGAATTTGAGCATTTCGATATCATGATTGCTCTCCAGAAGTACAAGATCCGATTCGATGATGTTTCTTCTGATTTCTTCCGTAAAGACTCCGATATCCGTCGCTATACTGATTTTCTTCCCTCCCTGAGCTATGGTATATCCTCTGCAGGCAACCGCATCATGGGGTACTCTGAATGAAGTGATTTCCATATCTCTTATGGTAAAATCCTTCTCCACCAGTCTGATGTTATGGGACTTGATGTTCCCAAGGCATCTTTCCATGGCAATCCAGGTTTTCTCATTGGCATATATGGGAATGTCAAATTTTCTGGACATGATTCCTGCGCCTTTGACATGATCGCTGTGCTCATGGGTAATAAGAATCCCGTTCAGTTCTCTGGGATCTTCACCGATGTTTTCCAGTGCACTGATGATGCTCTTCCCGGTCAGACCGGCATCCACAAGAATTTTCGTCTGATCTGATCCGACGAAAATACTGTTCCCGCTGGAACCGCTATATAATGAACAAAAAATCATGGTCTCACTTCCTAGTACTTTTCGACTTTAATATTTGCACCTAATTCTCTGAATTTCTCCTCAATCTGAGGGTATCCTCTATAAATATGTTCGATGTCGCTGATTTCGGTTTTTCCTTCAGCGATCAGCCCTGCTATGATCATCGCCGCACCGGCTCTCAGATCGGTTGCACGGACATTAGCACCGGAGAGTTTTTCCACACCTTCAATGATTGCTGTTCTTCCTTCAACAAGGACGCAAGCACCCATTTTTTTCAGCTCATCCATATGCTTGAATCTAGATTCCCAGATACTTTCGTTGATGATGCTTCTGCCTTTGGCAATGCTCATGAGCACACTCATCGGCTGCTGAACATCAGTGGGAAATCCGGGGTAAGGTGAAGTCTTTATATTGCATGACTTAAGATTCTTCGGATCAGATGTGATCACAAGACTGTCATCAAACTCCTCAACAAGTACACCCATTTCCTCAAGCTTTGCTGAGATGGATTCCATATGCTTCGGAATGATGTTCTTAATGGTTACCTTGCCTCCGCAGGCTGCAGTAGCAATCATATACGTACCTGCTTCGATCTGATCGGGAATGACGCTGTAGTTGCATCCTGTAAGTTCTGTGACGCCGTTGATTCTGATGACATCTGTTCCTGCACCTTTGATGTCTGCACCCATGGTGTTCAGGAAGTTCGCCACATCAACCACATGAGGTTCTCTTGCTGAGTTTTCAAGGACTGTCTGTCCTTCGGCAAGTGTTGCCGCAAGCATGACGTTAATCGTTGCTCCAACAGAAACCACATCAAAAAAGATGTTGGCGCCGATGAGCCGATCTGCCTTGGCGGTGATGGAACCATGGTCCATGGTCACTTTCGCCCCTAGTGCTTCGAATCCTTTGATATGCTGGTCCATAGGTCTTACACCGATGGGACATCCCCCGGGAAGCTCAACCTTTGCGCTTTTATATCTGCCAAGGAGTGCGCCGACCAGGTAGTAGGACGCTCTCATCTTTCTCACATCTTCTGTATCTGCTATGACTTTCAGATCTCCAGTACAGTCTACAGAATAGGTTGAACCGTTCTTGACAATCTTTCCGCCTATGGACTCAATGATTCTTTCCAGACAGTGAACATCATCGATGTCCGGAATGTTTTCAATTTCCGATATTCCTGACGCAACCATGATTGCCGCGGGTAAGATGGCTACTGCCGCATTCTTTGCACCGCTGATTTCAACTTCACCATATAACTTAGCTCCACCGTTAATAATTAATTTCTCCATATATTCCACCTTTATATTCATACTTCATCCGGTTCTTCTTCCTAAGGCACGGGCACCTTCTTTTTGGACCCCCCAAAGATTCTGGCATTCAAGCCTTATTACAATCATCCCATGTTAAAATAACACAATACATTATAACATAAATCTGTAGCTTATTCTTACCTAAATTATGAACTTTGGCATAGATGACTCCTGGGCCATAAAGGCCTGTTTGTCAGGGGTTACAGGGTTCATGAAAAGTGCATGCTTTCCACCGGTTCACAAAATAGACCAAATGAGATTATAGAGTAGACCCTACAAAATCATCGGAACTCAATCAAGTTATGATATAATGAAAAAAAACAATTGCGGAGGCAGCAGTACATGAAATATTATCTTGTAGCACTTCTGGACAAGGATTCAGGCAAGACTATAGAGAACTCTACCAGAGGTCTGATTAAGAAAATCAAACCGAAGAAAAAGACTTCCTTCTATGGCATCGTTCTTGAAACCATCGAAGATCCGGATTTAACAAAACTTGAAGAGATCATAAGAGATATCTCCAGACCCATCAGACTGTTTAAAATTGATGTGCAAGGTAAGCTGTCCTTTGATGAAGACTATAAAACCATCGGACTTGATGTCCTGAATTTCGGCTATGTGAAAAGACTTTCCCGAAACTTCAACACCATGCTTGGACTGCACGGTTTCAAAGTTCGTGAGGAAGAAGCGGTCGAGTCAAAAGAAACCGTACAGCTGATTTTATACAATGGCGGGGTCACCAAAGACCTGGATCAGTTCCAGAATGTCCTTCGCAAGAAAACGGACAACCACTTCAAAGTGGACAGATTCCAGCTCTGGAAAAACTTCAATTTCAAAAAAGATTCTGTAGTGGCCACTATACCGCTAAAGGATCCCAACATCATATCATCGTAGTATACTGGGACCTTCGAGGTCCCTTATTTTTCTTAAATATTTGAAATTTTGCATTCACATGAATTTTCATTGTGATTTTTGTTATAATTTTGTTATCACACAGACGGGGAGATATAAAATGAGCACCATTATGCTTAAACCATATAAATCGAATATTGTGACACTATCCGCTAACTTTGTAGATTACTTCATGCCAAAGGCCAGGGGTGAGTACGTCAAAGTTTATATCACCCTTTTAAGATATACACAGATGGGTGAAGACGGAGTCACATCGAATTTTCTGGCTGAGATTCTAGGACTTCTGGAGACCGATGTCTTCAAGGCACTGGAGTACTGGGACAAAGTGGGTCTTATATCACTTCATACCATCGATGCTCATGGCAGTATGTCCATTGAAATCAAGGAAAGCCAGAGCCTTGTCAGCCCTCTGCTTACAAGAAGCGAAGAGAAGAGCATGGACACCCGGATTCCTTCTGCAGAAACAGAAAAGAAAACAGAAAACATGCATCCCATGCTGCAGGAAATTTCCATGCTCATGGGCAGGCCGCTGTCTTCCTCTGAAGCGGAAAAATTTCTCTACTTCAAGGAACAGTACAAGCTGGCTGAAGAAGTCATCATACTGCTTGTCCAGCACTGCGTCCTTAAAGGAAAGCCCAACATGAAGTATATTGAAACAGTGGCCATCAGCTGGGACAGTCAGGGGATTAAAACTGCAGAGCTCGCTCAGCAGAACATCAAGAAGCACGAAGAGAAGTGGATGAACTACAGAAAAGTCCTGACCTATATCGGTATGAGCGATAAGGACATCCCGAAGCCTCAGGAAGATCTTCTGGAGAAATGGTTCTATACTTTCGGTTTCAGCACGGAAATGATTCTTAAAGCCTGCGACATCAGCTTC
>DAMDIS010000115.1:0-1524 GCA_032100885.1 Proteiniclasticum sp. | reverse complement strand
ATATCAACGGGATCCTGAGATCATGGCTCAAAGACGACATCAAGACCCTTCAGGATATCGAGAAAAACGAAAAGAAGCCGAGGAAATCAAGACCTTCAAAGAAAGCACAGGAAAAAGATTTCACGGAACGCGAATACGACTATGACGACCTGGAGAGAAAACTATTGGGGTGGGATAAATGATAAAAGGATACCATGGACTCATCATGAAGAAATATGAGGATCTGAGGGAAAAAGAGAATCAGGCTCTGCTTCGAAGAAGAGAAGAAGTGGAAAGAAAAGCCCCTGAGCTTTCAGCCATCGACCGTCAGGTTGCAAAGCTCAGCATCGATCTTGCAATGCTCAATTTCAGGAAGAATATTGATCACGACCGCGAGTTTCCCAAACTGAAGAATGAAATCACAGAGCTTAGGGGAAGAAGACTGGAGATCTTAAGTTCACTTGGATATCCTCTCGACTATCTTGAACACCACTATACCTGTGAAAAGTGTCAGGATACCGGTTATATCCGTCAGGACAAATGCAACTGCTACAAGAAGAATCTGATCGATGTCTATCACAGGACCTCAGATTTCAACGATCTCATCAGAGAATATACCTTTGAAAACTTCAAGCTGGATATGTACGACAGAGAAGAGGGTCCCTACCCTCTTTCACCACGGGAAAACATGGCAAATATCCTGGAGACTTCTCTTGGATACATCAGGAATTTCAAAAATACCCAGAGCAATCTCCTGTTCTTCGGTAGCCCAGGAACGGGAAAAACCTTCCTCTCCAGCTGCATCGCAAAAGAGCTGCTTGATGCGGGTCACCTGGTGGTCTATCGAACCGCAGATGGTCTAATCCAGAACCTGAAGGAAGTCAAATTCCACGATAACGTGGAGCTTCTTGATCTTCTTTTAAACTGTGATCTTCTGATCATCGATGATCTGGGCACTGAACTCACTACAGAATTTTCGAAAGTTGAGCTTTTCAACTTCCTGAATGCCAAGCTTCTACGAAAGAAGAAAATGATCATCTCAACCAATCTGACTCTGGAAAATCTGAAGAACAAGTATGATGAGCGTATCTACTCGCGTCTTGTGGGTGATTTCAACATATATAAGTTTCTTGGTGAAGATCTGAGAATCAAAAAGAATCATGAAAGAACAAAAAAAGCCTCAGGTTAACCTGAGGCTTTGACTTTACAGATTTATAGCATTTAGTGATTTCAAAACCATAATCGGCATATTCCTTCAATAGAATTCTGGGCTAAATAATCTGCCGATATCATTAATGTTATCCACAATTATGTAGTCTTCCTTCGCCCAATAATATCCGCAATTGTGGATAACTCGGGTATAACCCCACGTTTTTCCACAGGTTGCTCACAATATGGTGTTGAAATTAAGACCAAAGTCGTTTTGAGGGCAATAAAAAAAACTCACTATAAAAGTGAGTTTTTTTACTGGAGCTGGTGAACGGAATCGAACCATCAACCTGCTGATTACAAATCAGCTGCTCTACCATTGAGCCACACCAGCAA
>DAMDIS010000114.1:7529-8404 GCA_032100885.1 Proteiniclasticum sp. | reverse complement strand
CTACAACCTCCATTTCCTGGAAGTGCAGTATCGCGGCATCCCTTAAGTCCATTTTCTCTCTGATGAATTTACCTGGATAGGCACTTTTGACATCATCTGTTGCCGAAAACAGCACTGATACGATTTTGTCACTGATGAGATTATTCCTGGTCATGATTTCTTCCATCATTTCAACTGCAGCTTTCTCGATTGCTTCCGGAGTATCTTCTGCAACAGTAGTTGCACCTCTTATCCCGATCATATGGAATCACCCGCCGCATAGCCTGTCGAGAAAGCAATCTGCAGATTATATCCGCCTGTTACAGCATCAACATCAATCATTTCACCTGCGAAAGAGAGATTTGACACTATCCTTGATTTCATGGTGCTTGGGTCGATTTCTTTGACATTGACCCCACCTCTTGTGACGATCGCTTCATTAATGGATTTAGTTCCGCTTATGTGCACCTCAAAATTCTTAAGAAGATGCACAAGACCTGTTCGCTCATCCTTGGTGATACTGTTGCACTTTTTTTCTGGATCGATTCTAGAGAGGCTTATGATTACAGGAATCAGTTTTGATGGCAGTAGATCGCCCAGTGAATTCTTGAAATCCTTGTTCTGATATTTGATGAGATCTCTCTGTACCCTGTTATCCAGTTCTTTGAAATCAAGACCGGGTTTGAAATCGATAATCCCAACAGAATCTCCATCTGTATAATATGCAGAAGCTGATAATACAAGTGGACCGCTTATGCCGAAATGAGTAAAGAGCAGTTCTCCGATATCAGTGAAAACTTCCTTCTTTCCTTTCTTCAATGTAAATCTTGCATTTTTAAGACTTAAGCCCTGAAGCTCTTTGGGAAAAGATTCCTTAAGTACAAGTGGTATGAGTG
>DAMDIS010000114.1:0-7519 GCA_032100885.1 Proteiniclasticum sp. | reverse complement strand
GATTGGTGAAATGGAGTGTCCGATTTTTTCTGCGAGCCTCACTAGACTGCCATCGGATCCAGTGCCGAAATACGAGCTGCCGCCTCCGGCGAAAATGAACCAGTCCCCGTAAACAATGCCTTTATTTGTCTGAAGACCCGTGATTTTACCATCCTTTATAATCACATCTTCAACATAAGTATGTAGTCTCACTTCAACCTGTTTTGCCAGAAGTTCTTTCTTGAAAACATCAATGACATCATATGCCTGATCCGAGACTGGGAACACCCTGTTTCCCCTTTCCACTTTCAATTCAAGTCCTCGTTCATTCAGGAAAGTCATGAGGTTGTCATTGGTATACCCATATAATGCACTGTAGAGAAATTCTCTGTTTCTGGGTATGTGCTCAAAAAAGTCACTGATATCCCTGCTGTTCGTTACATTGCATCTTCCTTTTCCTGTGATGAACAGTTTTTTCCCCAGTTTTTCATTACGTTCAAGCAGAATGACTTTATTGGATTTCTTTTCAGCTGCTCTTATAGCTGCCATCATCCCGGCAGGTCCACCACCGACTATTACTATATTCATGTATTCACGTCCTTATGAGGATGTCTTCTCCAGACCCCCCTGATAATCTTCTTCAATCATAAAATAAAGGCTTGCATACATGCAAGCCTTTATCATCATACTTTGAATTTTAATAATTTCCCTGAGCAACCATTGCCTTGGCAACCTTGTCGAAGCCTGCGATGTTTGCACCTGCAACCAGGTTGTATCCGAATCCGTAGAATTCAGCAGCATCCTTAGCATTCTTATGAATATTCTTCATAATCTGGTGAAGCTTAGCATCTACTTCTTCTGCAGTCCAGGACAGTCTCATGCTGTTCTGTGACATTTCAAGTGCAGAAACTGATACTCCGCCTGCATTAGCAGCCTTTGAAGGTCCTACTACTATACCCTTTTCAAGGAAGTAGAATACAGCTTCATTGGTACATGGCATATTAGCGCCTTCACAAACATACTTGATGTCATTTTCAACAATCATCTTAGCATGCTCGATATGGATATCGTTCTGAGTAGCACATGGCATGATGATGTCAACTTTTCTGCCCCATGGTTTTTCGCCTGGGAAGAACTCAACACCAAACTTGTCAGCGTAGTCCTTAACCTTGTCTCTTCCTGAATTTCTCATTTCTACCAGGTAGTTGATCTTCTCTTCAGTAGCAACTCCATCTGGATCATAGATGTATCCGTCTGGACCTGAAAGTGTTACAACCTTAGCACCTAGGTCAGCTGCCTTCTGACATACTCCCCAAGTTACATTACCGAATCCTGATGATGCGATAGTCTTTCCAACCATTGTATCTCCAAGATTTTCAAGAATCTCGTTACAGAAATATACAATTCCGAAACCAGTAGCTTCTGGTCTGACCAGTGATCCACCGTAAGGAATTCCCTTACCTGTCATTACACCATTCTGGAACGCACCCTTGATTCTTCTGTAATGTCCGTATAGGTATCCGATTTCTCTTGCTCCTACACCGATATCTCCTGCTGGAACGTCGACGTCTGGACCGATGTGTCTGTAAAGTTCAGTCATAAAGCTCTGACAGAATCTCAGGATTTCTCCATCTGACTTTCCTCTTGGATCGAAGTCAGAACCACCCTTACCTCCGCCTATTGGAAGACCTGTAAGTGAGTTCTTAAGTGTCTGTTCAAATCCCAGGAACTTCATGATAGATAAGTTAACTGACGGATGGAATCTTAATCCACCCTTGTAAGGTCCAATAACTCCGTTGAACTGTACACGGAATCCTCTGTTGACCTGAACGTTGCCATGATCATCTTCCCATGATACTTTAAACATGATCTGTCTTTCTGGTTCTACAAATCTGCCTAAAAGATTCATCTTCATATATTCTGGGAACTTATCAAGAACAGGTTTAAGTGTAGGCAGAACCTCTTCCACTGTCTGAATAAATTCGGACTCATGAGGATTCTTGGATTTCACCTCATTGATGATTTTCTCGATGTACTCAGTAGAGCTAAGCATTGTACTTACCATTTTTTTACCCCCAAATTCTTTTTACCGTAATTGTATTTGTTATTTATACGTTACAAGTTTATTCTACACTGAAATTTAGGGATTTTCATTACTTTAACAAACTTTATGAACTTATTATTAAAACCTTTACATCCTTGTAGATAAGGTTAATTTTCATCAATTTTATTTAAGAAAAACATTTTTAAGAATGTGTTTATACAAAAACTGTTATTTGAGTGAAATACCTTAACTAACTTCCTCAATTAAAAATGTCATGTTTCTTCCAGATTTCTTCTAAAGTTCCAAAAATCTCGCCAACATGATCTTTCCTCTTCATCCCAACTGACACGATCACAGCGTTGATTACACTAAGTGGAGCAACCAGAGAATCAACAAATGAAGCCATATTGCTCTGTGCAATCAGACTGTAATCTGCTCTGGACGCCAATGGAGAAAGAAGACTATCTGTTATGACGCCCACTTTTGCACCTCTGCTCTTAGCGAAGTCCAGTGCTTCAATGGTTTTCTGGGAATACCTTGGAAACCCGATGCCAATGACCAGATCTTTATCGGAAAGTTTGATCATCTGCTCAAAGATATCACTATATCCCTGATGAACAGATTTTACATTATCTAAAAACAGATTGAGATAAAATGCCAGAAAGTCTGCTAAAGTATTTGAACTTCTAAGCCCGATGATGTAGATATTCTTGGCATCGAAAATTGCATTGATCATCTCTTCAAAAGTTCGCTCATTGATTTTTTCCAGGGTAGCGCGTATATTTTCCATATCCGCCTTGAGTACGCCTTTAAGGGCATTTTCCGGATCCACTAGACTGTTTGTCAGTTCAAGCCTCTGAACTGTTGTCAGCTTGACTTTAACAATATCCTGAAGCGACTTCTGCAGCTCAGGATAACCTTCATATCCGAGCTCATTGGCAAATCGGACAACCGTTGATTCGCTTACCCCAACACTGGTTCCAAGTTTTGATGCCGTCATGAAAGCGGCTTTATCGTAGTGTTTCAGAATAAATTCTGCAATAAGCTTCTGCCCCTTGCTGAGCTTGTTGTAATTACTTTGGATGATCCGCATCAGGTCATCTCTATTCCCTTCCATCCTCTTTTATCCTCCAATGTGTATTATTGATAATCATATTATATCCTCTTGTTGTATCTATGGGTAATACTTTTGATGAACTAAATTTTAGATTAAGCAAATATCTCAATAAGTAGACAATAATCATACATCCATATTAATTATTATGTTAACTCTTATGTGAATCACATGCTATAATACTTTAATAGAATCAACTGAAAGTGAGGTGGGTCGTTATATCGACACCAATGAACAATCTAAAATTCGGAATATCGGGTATTCCCCATGGAGAGAGGAAAATGAAGTACCCTGAGGGTATCGACTTTCTCAAAAAATTCGGTCTAGACGCCATGGAGCTTCCTTTTGTCCGAAGCGTCAACGTTACAGACAACAACAGGGAAGAGATTCTCCTGATGAAGAAGACCCATGACTTCTTCCTCTCCGCTCATGGCTCATACTTTATCAATCTCAATGCAGAAGACAGAGAAAAGAAAGAAGCCTCGAAAGAACGGATTCTAAAAGGTGCTCTTGCACTGAAATCTGTAGGAGGTCGTTCTCTGGTATTTCATGCAGGAATTATCTGAAAAACACACGTGAGGAAACAATACGTACCATCATAAAGGAACTTCATACTCTACCTGATCTTGGTGTGACTTATAGACTGGAAACTACCGGGAAAGAAACCCAGTTCGGTAATCTTTCTGAGCTCATCACCATAAATAAAGAAGTCCCCACCTGTGGAATCTGTGTTGATTTCTCCCATATCCATGCAAGATATAACGGTGCACTGAAATCCTATGATGATTTCGTAAGAATCCTTGAGGAAATCGGATCAGGTCTTGGTCAGAAAGCGCTGGATGATCTGCATATCCATATCTCAGGTATCAACTACGGTCCCAAAGGAGAAAAAAATCATCTCCCCATGGTTGAAAGCGACTTTTTGTATAAAGAATGTCTTCAGGCGCTAAAAGCTTACAACGCAGGCGGCTGCATCATTTGTGAAAGCCCTATACTGGAAACTGATGGCATCCTTCTGAAAGATTATTATAGAACATTATAATAAGCATGTCTGATTTTGATGAATCAGACATGCTTTTGTCTTCTGTTACAGTTTGTATCTGCTCAGCTCATTCTTCAGAAACAGCACCACTTTTTCAAGCTCACTGATGTTTTCAGTCAGGCTTGCAATTTCGGTAGTGAAGCTTGTCACATTGGCACTCATTTCCTGAGAAGATGCTGAATTTTCTTCTGCAATGGCTGCAAGTTTGATGACATTCTGGAACACGTTGTTGATCTTATCTGTTTCGGAGGATAGCTGATAGGATATCTCCGAGATGGAATCCGACACAGCATGAATCCTTTTTGATGCACCCCTGCTTTCCAGGGCAACCGTCTCCATTGTTTTTGTCCCATGGTCAAGTTCACCGTACTGATTATTGACTTCAGTCACCATTTCATTCACACCGGATATGAACTGATTGAGATTAAGATTGATTGTTGTGACGGCCTCTTTAGAGTCTTCAGCAAGCTTTCTGATTTCCTCTGCCACGACACTGAAACCTCTGCCCATCTCTCCTGCTCTTGCAGCCTCTATTGAAGCGTTCAGTGCGAGGAGATTGGTCTGTTCGGCAATACTTTCTACAGTACTTACGATACTGATCATGTCTTTGACTTTTATCCCCAGTTCCTTTCCCTGATCGTTGACCTTAGAAAAATTGTTCTTCACAAGATTCAGGTTTCCTGAAACTTTTTCAAGGTCTCCAAATGACTGTTCGATCTGCTTCACAGCTTCTTCCAGATTCGCCTTGCCCTCCAGCTCCTTGCTGCTGATCCGGTTCAGTGTATCGATATTTTCCGAAAGAATACTTACCGACACTTCTGTTTCCGATGCCTGATGCATTGCACCCTCAGCAACTTCTTCTACTGTACTTGCGATGAGCTCCGACACCTCACTAAGGTTACCGGCCACCTTTGAGAACTTCCCAGTAAAGGAATAGAGATCATCCATCCCTCCCCTGTAATAGGTAAACTCCTCACGTAGAACGGCTTTCATCCCTGATGCTTTCTTATATAGTTTCTCTATCTCGTCTCCCGTTCTCACCGACAGCTCCTCAGACAGATTCAGTTTTTCTATCTCATCAAGCTCATTTTTAAGATCTATTACGGGTCTTAGAACTGTTCTTGCGACTGCATATACACTGATAAATACTGTAGTGGGCACGCTGAGTGCAAGGGTAGGATTGCCCGTACCCGTTAAAGCAAGGACAAGACCCAGTGAAAGCGCGGCAGGAAGAAGAGCAATCTTCAAACCTGCAGATTTTATGAATCCGAGGGAGAGCAACTTTGATGCCTTGTACCGTTTCCTCATGCTCGGTGTTTTCTCGAATTTCAGATTGATTTTCACCACATGAGTGTCCTTGTTTTCAACGGTTTCTTCAACTATGAAAGCTTCAATCTTCTCACCGAAATGTTCTCCTACGCCTTCGATGAGTCCCATAAGATAATGGTGAAGCCCTCTAGTGGACTTGTAGACCATCTGAAAATTCTTCTCGTCTATGGGAACAGGTATGAGTCTCGGGGGTTTTGCACCGGGAATCATTTTTGTCAGCTGCGTGTGTACCTTATCCATGAGCATGAGAAAACCCATGGCTGTATTGGTCTCAAAATAGGACGGGAACCAGTCATGGAAGGACTTGATATTGTTTACGCCGAGGATATGCCAGAGTTCTTCCTCTCTCATCCCCTGATTCCTGGCAAATGCATGAATGAGCGCTTTGATTTTGTGATCTTCAATTTCTTCAAGCGGTGTGATCATTCTTTTGGGGTCCCATCCGTTTTCACGCAGAACCTTTTCTCTTATATTCTCGCCGTATATTCGGCCTATGGTGCTGAGCCATATGCTTACTACTGTACCCTTCATTTATGTCTCCTTAAACTGTAATGTCATCCATACAGGTATTTTGTCTGTTATTATAGTCGGATGATTTCTCAGTTAGTTAAGCTGTACCTTGATTTCTTCAGCTGAAAAACAGAATAATCATCAGTTTTTAATACAATTTTCACTTTTATTTGGTATATATCATATAGACACTTTTTTAAGACTTCAATCGTCACTTCTGCTCTACAGATGAAAGGATGCAACTCATGAAAATAAGAGATGAAATACTGGACCATGGAACACTTGTGGAAAACGCACTGGAGGATTTTGCGAAGTCTTCCTGCAGTCCTTTTGCCGAGACAAAAAAGGTTTCCATCATAGAAAAAATGTTCAATGAACGTGAAGCCAGGAAGATCATCGAAAAATCCATGAAAAAGCTGGAACCTTTCCGCGAAAAGAGCATGGACACATTAACTGAAGAAGACAAGAGCCAGATTAGAATCCTTTTCATTGAGCTTGCTGAAGAGATGGACAGGAAAAAAATCTTTTTCGATGAACCTTTTCTCTCCTACTTCATGCAGAACGGTTATCTTGACTCCACAGACCATTTCTTTTCTGAGGCTCGCGAGCATGATCCTTCACTGGAATCTGCGGATCTTTTTCAGGCGGTGCGAAATGTCTGGATCATGAATTCACTTCAGCTCCTGTTTGATCTGCCCATCCGTATGACGCCATCAGTATTCTCCTACAGCATGCTGTATCCTTATACAGACAACTATCTGGATGATCCCGAGGTGTCCGCTGACGAGAAGAGACATTTCAATACACGTCTGCAGATGGTTCTTGAAGGTCTTACACCTGAAAATGCCACACCGGAAGAACTCAAGATCTTCACCATGATCCATAACATTGAGAAAGAATACAGAAGAGATGAATATCCAGATATCTACAAAAGTCTTCTTCTCATACAGGATGCTCAGGTTACCAGTCTTTCCCAGGGAAGCAAAAACAGACTTTCCCCCAATATCATCATGCCCATCAGCTTCTACAAGGGCGGAACCTCCGTACTAGCCGATGCGTTCCTCTGTAAGGGACACCTGAGCAGAAAGGAAATGGAATTCGCTTTTGGCTACGGTGCTTTTTTGCAGCTCATGGATGATCTTCAGGATATCGAAAGCGACAGAGCCTCCCAGCACTGGACACTGTTCAGCGTCAAGAGTCGGGAGGAGATTTTCGACAACGAAGTGAACAAGCTCCTGTGCTACATCATAAAAGTCATCGACAAGCACACCTTCGGCTCTCCCGACGAAGCCATGCTGAAAAGAATCATCAAGGAGTGTACCCGGATGATGATCGGAGAGGTGATCGGCAGAAATCCTCAGCTCGTATCGGAAAAGCTATACAAGAATCTTGAGAGCTGTTCCAAAGTGAGACTGAGCTTCTACAAGGAGTTCGGAGACAAACTCTCGGAGAACCTGTCAGGATGGGACAAAAACCCCTCTCTAAGCTCTTCCACCATATG
>DAMDIS010000113.1:6116-8416 GCA_032100885.1 Proteiniclasticum sp. | reverse complement strand
CACTGATGAGCAATGATGGTCAGAAACCTGAAGGCGAACTGCTTGAATGATCAACAAGAAATTCGGAAGCATGGAAGAATTCAAGACTCAGTTCTCCAATGCAGCAGCGACCAGATTCGGTTCCGGCTGGGCATGGCTCGTTGTCAAGAACGGTGAACTGGAAGTAATGTCCACAGCGAATCAGGACAATCCTGTATCTGAAGGATATGAACCAATCCTTGGCTTAGACGTCTGGGAGCATGCATACTATCTCAAATATCAGAACAAGAGACCTGAATACATTGAAAACTGGTTTAACGTAATCAACTGGGAACAGGTAGCAAAGTTTTACGAAGCCGCTAAATAAGTTAACCCTTTAAGTAATATATATTTTAACTGGCCTTAAGATTAAATTCCGCTGATTCCCCCGGCGGAATTTTTTTGCGCGCCAAAAAGAAATACAGATAAAGAAACGAAAATACAGAAATTCTTACGTATTCTAAAATATCTGTCATTTATCCTGTATATTTATTTTATAAGACTAAGTAATGGAGGTCATCATGAGAAATCTGACGATAGACGATTTTAAAAACTTCAAGTTCCTTTCCGGGATAGAACACTCCCCAGACGGAAAACATGCCGCCTATGTACTGCATGAAGTGGACATGGAAAACAACAAGTATCTCTCCAATCTTCATCTTCTTCATGTGGACAGCAGAGAGACCAGGAAGCTGACTGCATTCAACAAAGAATCGAGCTTCAAATGGCTGGATGATGAAAACATCATTTTTACAACCATCAGAGATGACAAAGACAAAGAAGCTTCGGAAGAACTTAAAGAGTTCACCCAGCTTTACAAGATCAATATCCATGGTGGTGAGGCAGATAAATACATCCGCTTCAATAAAAAAGTCACAAATTACGAGATTCTCCACAATGGCGTGATCATTGCTTCGGTATACTATGACAGCAACAGCAAGGATCAGCTTACTCTAGACGAAAAGGAACTCTCCGATGAACTGAAAAGACTCAAGGAAGAAAAGGACTACGAGGTCCTTGAAGAAATTCCCTACTGGTCCAACGGAAACGGGTTCACTTCAAGGAAAAGGGACAGGCTCTGTCTCTTCGACGAGAATGGAAAGTTTGTAGAATATCTCACCGGTGAATATACAAATGTGGAGAGCATCAAACTCAGCAAAAAGAAAGATCAGGCGGTCATCACCTCCAGCACATTCATGGACAAGGAAGAGCTCTACAACGAACTCTCCATATTCGACGGTGCAGGTCTGATCAAACTGGAGACCACAGGACTTGCCATCTCCTCTGCCGATTTTCTCTCCGAAAACAAGCTGATTCTAAGTGCTACCGATATGAAAGTTTTAGGCATAAACGAAAATGCCAAGTTCTATATCTACGATCTGGAAAAGGGTGAGCTGAAGCTCATTACAGAAGATCTGGATATATCCCTGTACAGCTCAGTGGGAAGCGACTCCCGTTACGGTGGCGGAAAATCCAGAAGAGTGGATAACGGTGTTCTTTATTTCACCACAACTCAGGGAACCGACTCTTATATCATGAAAGTTGACGAAAACGGAGAAATCAGTGAAGTAATGACCGAAGAAGGCTCAGTGGATTCTATCAGCGTCCATGAGGGCTCCATCCTGTACGTCGGTATGAAAAATACCGCTCTTCAGGAGCTGTATGGCATACTCGATAAGGAAAGCGAGAAGCTCACTTCCTACAACGACTGGGTGAAGGAAGAAATCAAGCTGTCCATTCCCGAACCCCTAAGCCTTGAAAGAGAAGACGGAGAATCCATCGACGGATTTATCCTTAAGCCGGTTGATTACAAAAAAGGCAGGAAATATCCTGTACTCCTGGAAATCCATGGCGGACCTAAAACAGTCTACGGCACTGTGTTCTATCACGAACTGCAGTATTTTGCAAACAGCGGTTACTTTGTCATCTTCTCCAATCCAAGGGGAAGCGACGGCAAAGGCAACGAATTCTCAGACATCAGAGGACAGTACGGTATGATCGACTATGATGATCTGATGAATTTCACGGATCTTGCTCTGGAAAAGTATGAAGATATGGACAAAGAGAATCTTTTTGTCACCGGCGGATCCTATGGCGGTTTTATGACAAACTGGATCATCGGACATACAGACAGATTTAAGGCGGCGGCTTCCCAGAGAAGCATCTCCAACTGGATCTCCATGTTCAATACCACAGACATCGGCTTCTATTTTGCTGATGACCAGACAGCAGCCTCTCCCTGGGAGAATCAGGAGAAGATGTGGTAGCATTCACCGCTGAAG
>DAMDIS010000113.1:4601-6106 GCA_032100885.1 Proteiniclasticum sp. | reverse complement strand
CGACTCTTTTCATCCATTCAGAAGAAGATTACAGATGCTGGATGACAGAAGGTCTCCAGATGTTCACCGCTCTTAAATATCATGGCGTTGAATCAAGACTGTGCCTCTTCCGCGGAGAAAACCATGAGCTTTCAAGATCGGGAAAACCTAAGCACAGAGTAAGAAGGCTCACAGAAATTGATGAATGGTTCAAGAAATTCATCAAGCTGACCAATTAACCGCTAACGTCTACACTCCTATATATTGAACCGGCTTTGCAGCCGGTTCTTTCTTCATATCAGACATAATATATCTGTTTGACAGACGTCTGGATTTACTCTATAGTACATATAATATAAAATCATGGGTGGTGAAATTTCATTGGAAAAAGAGATGCTGGTATCCCTGATCAAAGCCTCAAGTGGTGAAGAACTTTGCGATCTTGTTCTGAAAAACGCTCAGATCGCCGATGTCTTCAGCGGTGAAATCATTCAAAGAAACATTGCAGTAAAAGACGGCTATATCGTCGGTTTCGGTGATGAGTACAAAGGTGCCGAGGAAATCGATCTGAAAAATGCCTACGTTGCACCTGGGCTTATAGATGCCCATATCCATATTGAATCAACTCTTGCGACCCCCAAAGAATTTTCAAGAGCCGCCATAAAGCATGGCATTACATCAGTTGTCATGGATCCCCATGAGATCGCAAATGTAATGGGCACATCCGGGCTTGATTACATGCTGAAGGCATCAGAAAACCTTCCGGTGGACTTCATGATGATGCTTCCCTCCTGCGTCCCTGCGACAGAGTTTGAAACGTCGGGCGCAATTCTTCATGCTGAAGATCTGAAACCTTTCTATAGAAGGAATAAAGTGGCAGGACTTGCAGAGGTCATGGATTTAAACGCAGTAAGAAGCACATCAGAAGATATGATGACTAAACTTCTGGACGCGAACACAAATCATAAAACCGTGGATGGACATGGCTCCGGACTCAGCCCCCACGACAACAACATCTATCGCACAGCGGGAATCACCACGGACCATGAATGTACAACACTCGAAGAGGCTAAGGACAGATTGGAGAAAGGATTCTATATCCATATCCGTGAAGGATCCGTTGCAAAGAATTTTGATGCGCTCATACCCCTGGTAACCAGAAACAGCTGCAGAAGATTCACCTTCTGTACAGACGACATATACATCAGCGATCTCAATGAGCATGGCAGCATCGATGATATGGTGAGAAGAGCGATAAAGACGGGGCTCGACCCTGTAGATGCCATCAGAATGGCTACTCTTAACCCCAGCGAATGTTACGGACTCAAATCAAAAGGTGCAGTAGCTCCAGGATATGAAGCAGATTTTCTGATCGTGGATGATCTGGCGGAATTCGTCATTTCCTCAGTCTATAAAAAAGGGCAGCTCGTCTATGACAAAAACGAGGTGAAATACAGCTATCCTGAGAACATTGCCGGCGATATGCCTGATACCATGAATCTGCCAGATCTGGGAAAAAGGGACCT
>DAMDIS010000113.1:0-4454 GCA_032100885.1 Proteiniclasticum sp. | reverse complement strand
GATCACCTCTTTGTCAGGGAAAGTGAATGTCATTGAAGTCATCCCCAACAGTCTTCTCACACGTCATCTTGTGCTGGAACTGGAGAAAGATTCACCATTTGCTTTTAACCTGAAGAATGATCTCGCGAAGCTTATGGTCATAGAAAGACATGGTAATCACGGCGATTTCGGTATCGGTCTTGTCAGAGGCTTCCGCATGAAAAAAGGAGCGGTAGCCACAACCATCGCTCATGACTCACATAATCTTGTGGTCATGGGAACAGATGATGAGGATATGATCCTTGCCATAAACCGGATAAAAGAGATTGGTGGCGGGATCGTTGTAGTCACCGATCACAATGTCCTGGCTGAGCTTAGACTCGACATAGCAGGACTGATGTCCAGCGCATCTCTCGAAGAAATCTCAGAGAATCTGAAAAAGCTTGAAAAAGCATCAGGAGCAATTTTTGACGGTGTGGATTTCAATCCATTTCTTACCCTGTCCTTTCTGACGCTTCCTGTCATTCCAGAACTGAAAATTACCGATCAGGGACTTTATGATGCAAAAAACTCACGCTTTATCGGTATCGATGAAGCAGAACACCTGAGTGATCTTTAAACCGGACGATGAAGAAGAGAAAAACCGCATAATAATAGATCCAGCCTGTAAGTGCGACTGATCGGTCGCTCTTACAGGCTGGATTTTACTTGGAGTTATTCTCTTAAAAATGTGACATCCTGAACATGTTCAACATTTTCGATGTCTTCAATTTTCTCTGCAAGAAGACATCTCAGTTTCAGTTCAATATATGAATTGAACTTATCCCATGAAATTACCCTGAAGTTGTGAGCATTATTCACTGAAGAAATGGCAGCAAATTCTTCCTTACCATCCATTTTTCTCAGAAGAAAGTATACCCCTTTATAATCTATGACAAGGATGCGCTGAGAACACATATTTCCGCCAGTAGCCACTTTATTGTCTTCACAGAAATGGTTGATATACTGGATCAGCGTCTCTCCCATACTGTCTATGCTCGTTACCGCATATTTTCCTGTGACCCATCGATACCATACATCG
This sequence comes from Proteiniclasticum sp., assembly GCA_032100885.1. Lineage (GTDB taxonomy): Bacteria > Bacillota > Clostridia > Clostridiales > Clostridiaceae > Proteiniclasticum. The sequence goes on along the minus strand of DAMDIS010000113.1, from coordinate 3,394 downwards.
TTCAGATTGATGAAATTAAAAAATTCATCATGATGATTCAGCAGACGTCGGAGTGCTGATACTTCGATCTTTCTTTTCTCTTCGAATAATGTTCTTCTTTTGTTCTCTGCGTTTTCCATATTGCTTTCACCTCAGGCGTTATTAATTATCTAAAAATTCTCATACCTAAGTATATCACAGATTGTTCCGGCCAATAATAACTTTAGTTAAACATTATGTAAAGCATTGCGCTCACTTAGATTCGAGGTATATAGACAAAAGGAAGTAAAGCCTATAACTTTACTTCCACTTGCACTATTTTTTCGCTTTTTCCACTCTTACAGACTTGCCTTTGATCTTTCTCTCACTCAGACCTTTCAGTGCAAGTTCGCCTTTACCGTTCATAATGTCGATATAGGAAACCATATCCATGACTTTTATGATTCCGATATCTTCAGGACTGATTCCTTCTATTGAATTAAGCGTACCTACAATATCAATGGGCCGGATTTTCTTCTTTTTGCCTGCATTGATGTAGAGCTTCATGATGTCGCTATGTGTGATGACCTTTGAAGGTCTGTTTCTTCTCAGGTTCTTCTGAAATTCTCTGAATGCGTCCTTTTCATTTTTAAACGGTCCGTAATCAACCGTTTTCAAAGCACCAAGGGAATGTCCGATATAGCCTTCCACCTCAGATACCTTTCGGGCATCATAGTCCGTGATGAAATAGATGGCCAGACCTTCCTTGAAATTTCTGCCCGTTCTTCCTTTTCGATGAACATAGTTTTCTTTTTCCACAGGAAAATCATAGCTCAGTGAAATATCAAGATCCGAAATATCAATTCCTCTTGAAGCGACGTCAGTCGCCACAAGGTAAGGAATCTCCTTGTTCTTAAATCGCTCCATGGCCTTCAGTCGATCTTCCTGCATCATTCCGCCATGAATCTTCAGTGCGTCGATGTTTGCATCACCTAGCTTCTGCTCGATTCTGTCGCATTCATCCTTGGTGTTGACAAAGATGATCATGGATTTCGGTTTTCTGCCGTATATTATGGAAAGAAGCGCTTTCCACTTGTCTTTGACATCCAGCTGATAATGAACTTCTTCGATATTCAGCTCCTCATCTTTCGCCGCTTCAACGATTTTGAAATCAGGCGTGATCTTTAGGGCCAGATCCCTTACATTTTCTGTGATGGTTGCAGAAAACATCATTGTCTGTCTCACATGCTTCAGATGTCTTACGATATCCATGACCTCGTCTGTAAATCCTCTGTCCAGAAGCTCATCCACCTCATCAATGACGAGATACTGGATCGCATCGGTATCAATGGTTCCTCTTTTGATATGATCAAGGACTCTTCCCGGGGTACCGCTGATGGCCTGATGCCTGTTCTTCATCTCCTTGACCTGATCCTGGAAAGGCTGTTTTCCGAATACCGCAACGCAGGAAAGTTTCTTGTATCTTCCCAGGGTATCATATTCATTTTTGATCTGGAGCGCCAGTTCTCTTGAAGGCGCCAGGATCAGTGTTGAAGCTTTCGCTTCCTCCCATCTCGTTCTTTCCAGAATAGGCATCAGAAACGCCAGTGTCTTTCCGCTTCCTGTTGAAGATGATCCAAGGATATTTTCTCCCGCAAGTGCCAGAGGACCCACTTTCTCCTGTATTTCTGTCAGTTCCTTAAAACCGAGGCTTTCCACCGCTTTTAAGATCTCACTGTCTAAATTGATGTTTTTAAATTCTTTACTCATTCTTTCTCCCTGCTGTCAGGCTTGCCCTGCTCAGCTTCTTATCATGACTGCTTGATTAAAATGACCCGATTTACGAGATAATTTAATCATCTGCAATAAAATAGCATGCAATGTTTACCATTCATTATATGTTAAGCATGATGGACTTGCAAATTTCTTTCGCCTGAACGGATCAGCTCAAGCTTCTTCATAGACCAGCTTAATCCTTTTAAGATTCACTTTTTAGCGGAAATCCTGGCCGCCATTCACCTGAATCACTTCACCCACAAGATACTCCGCTTCAGGAGATGCCAGAAAACAGATGACATTGGCTACATCTTCCGCTTTACCCAGTCTTCCTGCAGGGATTCCCTTTACCCAGGAATCCAGAAGATCTTTGCTTGTGCTGCTGTGAAAATCCGTATCGATGGTTCCAGGAGATACCGCATTTACGCGTACCCCAAATGGAATCAACTCCTTTGCCAGTCCTCTTGTGAAGGCGAGTAGTCCGGATTTTGACACCGCATAGGCAGCTGCTCCGGGGCCACCGCCCATGTAGGCTGCGATGGACGTGACATTTATGATGCTCCCCTTGCTTTCTTTGAGAAAAGGAATTGCAGATCGCGACGCATAAAAGGCACTGTTCAGATTCAGATCCATGACCCTGTTCCAGTGAACCGTCTCCATCCCTTCTATGGATTTTCTTCCAAGAAGACCTCCAGCATTGTTGACCAGCACATCAAGACGGCCAAAGTGTTCCAGAACAGACGAAACAAGTCTCTTCACTTCCGTTTCCTTTGTCACATCCGCCTTGAAATACCAAACGGCATATCCGGCATCCTTGAGTTCTTTCACTGCTTCATGTCCACGTTCTTCATTATTTCCGTTTATCGCAACGAGATCTCCTTTCTCCGCAAACTTCTTTGCAGCGGCAAGACCTATCCCTCTTGTCCCTCCTGTAATCAGCACAACTCTCTGCATCTCTATCTCCTTTATCGCTTCTTCTTTTCTGCTATTATATCCTGAAACATCCCGGAAAATCAAAAACGCTCAGGTTAAATGTTCAGCATATATGCAGAAAAATCCGTACGGCATGATATATTTTCGCCGTACGGATCATCATTATTTTAAACATCAGATTCTTGTGATCATTGAAAGAATTTGCTCAAAAGACCGGAAATCATCATTGCTGAAGCTTCTGCTGTCGATCCTTTTCCCGAGATCCTCTTCCATATGAACGACCATATTCATCATGGCCAGGGAATCGATCAGCCCGTTCTCGATGAGATCAAGATTGTACTGCTCTTCCTTAAGCTCTATTCCCACTGCATCATTCAGTGCATCTGAGACGATTTTTCGGTAATCTTTCATAACTGCTCCTTTCCTTAAAGTGTAATTTTCTCTTCTTTTCATATTTTAATTTATGATCTACGAGTGCATTTACCATTCTTTTTACAGCTTTTTCATCTGCTCTTCATGAAACATACGAATCGCTGCCCTGTCGATCTTTCCGCTGGTATTGGTCCTGAATTCCGGAAGTATCATGATTTTCTGCGGAATCATATAAAGAGGCAGATACTCTCTAAGCGCCTTCTTTATGGTGATGACAGTATTTAAATGGTCATGTGTTTCTTCCTTTAAGGTGATGTAGGCAATCAGCGCATTCACCCTTCCGTCTCCTGAATCG
>DAMDIS010000112.1:3263-8430 GCA_032100885.1 Proteiniclasticum sp. | reverse complement strand
CCAAACAATGTACAATAAATTAATAGACCATAAATACGTTCACAAATTTTAGCGTGAAGACTTCTCCCTATGCATAAAAGAAGACCTTCTTGAGGTCTTCATTTTATGCTGCAGTCACTATAATCTCTTCTATTTCCAATCTGGTTTTCTCAATATATTGTTCTTCCGGCTGTATCCGTGACTCATTCAAGAATAATGCAGTCAGAAATCATTACAGCTGCCCAGATACTTAAAAGGTTATTTGAATGTTGAGCTGTTGTTCTGCAGGTTAGAGAGGATAAAAATAAACCAGCCGAAATGTATGACCGGATGATAGAAAGCGCAAGCTAACGATAATATATCCAGGAGGCTTTTTCTTTCCTCTCTCTGCATATTTTCCACGCCAACGCATTACTCCTATACCAAGAATGTGAACGTCTTGAGACCTTTGACGCAAACAATAATCTCTTTAAGTTACTTAATCCCCATCAGCATCACTTTGATGTTTCAGATTCTTGTAAAAAGGCCTCTCTAATCATCAGCATCTTTTCTGAATTTATCATCTATCTGTTTCTGTCTCTTCCTGTTCATGATGTGAAGCATCTTAAATCCGACGAAAGAAACCAGTGAACCTGAAAGAAAAGTGATCACACCCACCAGTAGAATGCCGGTGGTTCCGCCCATTTTATCCAAGCCATACTTAATGGAATTCAGAGTGGTCGTGACTGCTGAAATTGTTAGACCACATACCAGACTGTTTATGATCACCATTCTCTGGCCGTTGAAACTTTCGCCGAAAAGATTATGTCCCACCAGTATATTTCTGACTACGACATATACTGCTGCCACCATAAAAAGGATGATCTCAGCAGCGTACTGTATAAACGATGCTTCTAATACAAACTGCTGTATCAGTATCGATACGATCAGCCCCAAATAAATGATCCCAAATGCATCACTGCCGATTTTTCTTTTCTGAAAAACTATTCTCTCATCCTGTATTTCCGCTTTTTTCATTCCTCTTCCTCCCAAAATAAGTCATTCAGTGTCTTTCCAAGCGCCCTACAAATTGCAAGGCAAAGATTAAGCGTCGGATTATAATCGCCCGCTTCAATCAGTCCGATCGTCTGTCTTGTGACCCCGACCTTCTTCGCCAGATCTTCCTGTTTGAGATCACATTCTATACGTGCTATTTTCATGCGTTTGTTCTTCACAATCCACCTCCTTATATTACATAGAGTAACATATTATTTCCTCATGTAAAGTATATATTGCATTCAAGACCATAATTAAACCCCTGGAAATCGCAATCTCGATTTCTCAGGGGATAACTCATTTTCTCGATTAGAGCTTACTTTCATTGAATGCATCCTGATTATCAGGTGAATGAAAATCTGAATCACTACAAGTAATTTCAATTGTATTATTCATAGGATCAAGCACAGGAAAGCTCCAGTATCCTTTCCATTGCGGTTCATTGAAAAAGGATTTAATCTCCTGGTTAAGCATTAGACTAACCGTTTCCTTGAAGCTGACAGCGTCAAAATCAATTGACCAGCTTGTCCTGGGCGCTCTTCCTCCCTGCCATCCCGGCTGTATGGCGTAATCTGGAGCTGGCTTTCTGAAGTCTTTGTGATACTGGATACTGAGCTGATGATCAGAGATTTTAAACGCAATATCCTCATCCTCATCCCAGATCAGTTCCAGACCAAGGAGTTCACCATAAAACCATTTCATTTTTTCAATATTATCTGTAAAAATATAGGTAAATCCTAACTTCTTCATTCTGATTCCTCCTGAAAAATAGTCAACTGCTGAATTAACCGCTCAGTCTCAAAATATGCAACGTTTGAGTTAAATCTCAAACTCGTCAGCCAGATAGAAACCTTCGCCCTGCGATCCATCATCTGTTGGAAAGAAGAAATATTTAACAACTCGGTATCTGCCTGAAGGCAGGTTGCCATATCTTTTTTCCCAGTTTACAGTAATGTATCTCTCCCCGGAAAAAGTATGAATTTCCGAAGTATTGGAAATTTCATCAGCTGCAATTGAATGCCACTTCCCGCCTCTTGATATCTCCAGAAAGAAATCCCGTTCATTGCCGCTGCCTATTTCCCCTATTTCACCATTTCTCACACTGAGCATAAGGGATGATTCTTTAAGAGAGATTTCTTCGATTTTCAGAGAATACTCTGGAAATCTGTTCACTGTGATATCCGATGCCTCTCCGATATCAAGAGATGACCCGCAGGCACTCAGATAAAGCATAACTACAAGACAAAGACTCAATAATAAACTTTTTTTCATGTAACACCTCTGTGAAATATACTTGTTGGCTTCTACACTGGATCATTTAGAAGCCTGTTGTCCTACTACCTTTATCGTAACATGAGCAGATTCTTTTCACCACCAAACTATGCATACCTTCATTCGTATTCTATAATGAAAGAAGCTGATTAAGGGGTGATATTTTGAACTACGTTTTTAGAAAAGTACAGGCAGAAGATATAGACAGCATATGGACTCTGTTTCAGGGAATAAAGGATGAAAATATTGACATGTCTTTTGCGGAAATTGCGCAAAAAGCAGAAATTCACGAATTTGTAGACAATCCTTCCGAGCTCACTTATGTGGCTGTTACAGAAGAAGATCCCCATAGTGTACTCTGCCTTGTCAAAGGACGAAGAGAAATGACAGAAGAGAAAAGACATGCTGCCTTTCTTTCCGCTGCCACTCACCCCAATGTCCGGGGAGGCGGCATTGTGGCAAAGCTTACAGAATTCGCCACAAACGAAATGAAAGCCGAAGGGGTTACCATTGCAAGAATTTATGTGTACAGCAATAACTACTCCTCCATAAACGCCATAAAGAAACTTGATTTCACCCATGCCGGTACAGTCCTCAGGCATCATAAAGATCCATCAACTGATGAATATATTGATGATCTCATTTTTCATAAGCTATTGGATTAGCCGGCAAAGTCATGACAAAAAAGAATAGAAGGCGCTCTGCATGTTAACTGCAGAGCGCCTTCTTCATTGTTCAGACTTTTAAAAATTAAGCAGCTGAACTTATATCTTCAGCTTGTTTTTAATCACAGTGATCTGCTCTGGGGTAAGCGGTTCTGCCATTTTGAGAATGATGATTCTGTCCTCATAAAACAAAGTGTACTCACCGGCTGGATTCTCATCATAGTAGGCCTGATAAGCGTCAACTGTACCTTGAGGTTTAAATGGAGCTGATGATCTCTAAAAGCCATATTCTAATAAAGTCTCTTGGGTCATCTCCACTATTATTAATCCATACTTATGTCGCATCTACAGAAAATCATCTCTAAACCATCTATCCTGATTCCAGATAGTGCTGTGTCCAGGTTCATCGTAAATCTCTATCGGAATCAAGGAATCAGGATATATTTAATCGCCATGAGAAATAATGCGAGAGATATGACATTTCGAAATGACTCCTGTGGAATCTTTTCCGTGATTTTCTTCCCGACATAGCTGCCTAGAAAGGATACAGGCACAGATACAAGGAGTGCAAGCAGCAGTTCGCCATCGAGACTCGTCCCGTCAAGTGTATAACTGATCAGCCTGCCACTGTCTATGAAAAACCCAATAGAACCGGCAGTGAAGATAAAAACTTCTTTTTTAAGCTTGAATGAGGATAGAAAAGCGGCCCGTATCGCCCCTCCTACACCAAAAATACCGGAGGAAAAACCAGACAGCACCCCACCAAAAATAGCTGTTGATTTACTTGGATTGATTTTCCAGTCACGGTTAAACGCTAGAAAGATGACATATGCCATCATAAATGCACCCAGAAGTCTTGATAGAAGCCTTTCATCCATTCCGGGAACCAGTCTCGCACCAAAGTAACTCGCTATAACTCCAGGTATTCCAAACAGAAGAATCAGCTTAACTTGTATCCCGGAACGGAAAAACCACATTTTCCAAAGATTTCCAAACCAGTGAATGATCCCTGTAAAAAGCAGTGTGATTCTCAGCGGATAAAATAAACCAAGGACAGGAACCATGACTGTGGATGTCCCGAAACTTGTGATTGTTCCTATAGCAGAAGCGACAAAAGTTAGTACGATTATCGCAAAAATCATATATGACACCTCCAAAATTTATACATATGTATGACTCCTGTTTTATACTAATGTTTTAATAAGTTAAATGCAGATTAATTTTCTGATTCACACATTAATTCAAGTTCATGAGCAGCTTGTTGGTCGTGCCCTGCATGATCTTTCTTCATGTTCTTCTACCTACATGATAATCCATTTTCCACTTTCGCGTAATATTTTTTGCTCAGGAAGTGAATATCCATCATGAATGTTTCGCGAATGATGAATGACGCCTTCTTAGTTTTACAACCAGTCGAATATAGCCCATAATTATGATAAACAGTAATAATAATTGAGGAGAATACCATCAGCTTGATTTCAAACAGTTAGCAGCTTTTGGTAACCTTAAAATGCATGACAGCAGCAGCGAGGAAGAAATCCTTGATCGAGTTAGTGGCCAAAACATCGTGATCACCAAAGAGCTTCTACTGTCCAGAGAACTGATTGAACGATTCCCTTCCTCTGTAAAGCTGATCTGCGAAGCCGGCACAGGTTATAACAACATCGACCTGGATGCAGCCCGTCTTAAAAGAATTACGGTCTGCAACGTTCCAGGTTATAGTACCGAAGCGGTCGCGCAGCTTGTCATCACTTTCATGCTTAATCTAAGCTCTTCCCTGGTCCGTCAGCAGGAAATGCTCCGTAATAAAGATTTCACCAACTTCACAGACCATCTTCATGTTCCGCATCTGGAGATCCAAAAGAAAACTTTAGGAATCATTGGTGTAGGCGCCATCGGAAATGAGGTCATAAAGATAGCTCTGGCTCTCGGTATGGAGGTTCTGACGAACACCCGAACTACTAGAACATATGATCATCCTCACATTAGGTCTGTTTCACTGGATGAGCTGCTGAAACAGAGCGACTTTATCTCCATCCATGTTCCGCTGACTCCGGAAACAAAGCACCTGATCAACGAAAAGAGACTAAGCCAGATGAAGTCTTCAGCATTCATCATAAACACCTCAAGGGGTTCAGTAATAAACGAATCTGACCTCATCAAAGCTTTACAGGAAGGAAGAATCGCAGGTGCAGCCCTGGATGTCCTGGAACAGG
>DAMDIS010000112.1:2201-3253 GCA_032100885.1 Proteiniclasticum sp. | reverse complement strand
TGAACAATGTCATTCTTACTCCACATATTGGATGGAAGACTCTTGAATCCAGACAGAGGCTCATCAGACTCCTGTACTTGAACATCTCATCCTTCATTGAGGGGAATGCGCTTAACGTCGTGAGCTGAGTTGCTTACAGATAAGTTTATACAAAATGACGACTATATGAGATTTACACGAATGATGGCACATCTGCCAACGTATCTATTGATACGGAAAATCGGATCAGTCAAGGCACTATATGATATGAAAACGTAGAATGCTACAATATCTCTTCCATAAATATCATGATGAAACTGGATTTCATCCATGCAGGTACAGTGTTCTGGCATCAAGATAAAACCGGTGATTATATTGATGTTATGATTTTCATATGATACCGGGCTAAGGGACACTTGGTCCCTTTTTTATTTCGTTTCGTGTGTTTTTTCTTCTACGTATTTTAAAAAAATCACCATCTTCATATAAGTCTTAGCCTATGAAAAAGCTCTACATCGAAGGGGGAGAAGATTTTATGTTATATAGTGCTGACTGCATGTTCAAATTACCCATGTACATACCAGCCCCCTCAACTCCAATTGAACCTCATAAAGCTTCAGGATATAATATGGTTGAAGGAGTTTATTTGATATGGATAAGAAACAACTGCAGAAATTAGCTTTACCTCTTCTACTGATACTGATCGGTTTTGCTTTCATCTCTCTTTCTGTCGAGCTTTTTTCGGAGATCTCTGAGAATGTCATAAGCCAGGAGATAAGAGTTTTTGATGATATGATGATCGAGCTTCTATTACGTGTTTTCACGCCCAGATTCAATCACGTGATGATCTTTATCACGGACCTGGGATCAGTGTGGTTTGTAGCCTCTGTCAGTCTCCTTGTCGCTTTGCATCTCTGGTTCAGGAAAAAGGATGGATGGTCAATTCTATTTCTTATCATCACAGTAGGCGGTGGTGGTCTGCTGAACCTTCTGCTGAAAAGTATCTACCAGATTGACCGGCCCTCTGTCAATGTCCAGTACGATGCAGTAGGTTATAGTTTTCCCAGCGGCCA
>DAMDIS010000112.1:0-2075 GCA_032100885.1 Proteiniclasticum sp. | reverse complement strand
GGGTTCCTTGTTTCTCTACGGGTTCATTATATATTTCATTATAAAAAGCCAGCTTTCAAAAACTAAAAAAATCCTGTCTTCCGCTGCACTTATTTCACTGATTGCACTTGTCGCAATCTCCCGGGTCTATCTAAACGTGCATTTTCCCAGTGATGTGATTGCGGGTCAGGCCAGTGGACTAGCATGGCTTTTGGTCTGTATCATCGCTTTAGAAATGGTGAAATTCAAAACCCGACATAATTTCAAAGTTAACAAGACAATCCGAAGACTTCTAGATAAATATATCAACAAGAAATAGACCAGCGGAGCTTACCGAATGTTTGAATCGCAGTAATACTGTTTGAATGTTTGAAGATGGTTATAAGCTAAATATTGCAGAATTTCTTTATAGCTAGTTCTTCACTTGACAAAAAGAAAATATCTTTCCCTTTATTAGATTCGTATATAAAATCGTTAAGACTTTTACTTGTATATGAAGAGAAATCTCCTATGATGGCTAATCTCTTACGATAGTTTATAAATTTTTGTAATATCTCTCCTGCGATCTTGGTGCTTAAATCGAAGAATTCTTCACATATTGATGATTTGCTTAGAATCATATGGCTACATCCTGTTTCATAATCCACTGTTGCAAAAAAATCCATTGCAGATTGCACATCTTTTATAATTATGTCTTCACTATGCACAATTGCAATTTCAATATCATTCTCTTTGACAACTCTTATTTTCATATTGATCCTCCACTTTGAGAAATTATCTATTCAATGTAAATCTATTTTTTGGAAAATTTGATTTTGAATAGGATTATAATACCATGAGGAAGATATCAGCGAATCGCTCGGTCAAGAGCCATCTTTGATAATTTCCCACAGATTAAAAAACCGTGATTATCCTTCTAGCAACATGGCCCGAGTCATTTTTTATGATGTCAGTTGCCAATTTTGGTATCTTAAGTTAGTGGAAACAGGTCAACGACCTTTTTTGCTCTTTCTAGGGACGAGGGAACATAGCAATGGTTTTGTCTGTTCGTGAGAACATATCAATACTTTTCAAATGGATCATTCACATTCGATTTTTCCGTCCACCAAGCGACAGGAAGCTCCGTCAGATGTCGGCTGTTCTTTTCCTTTTGTAATTTCCTCTATGACTTGGATAATTTTAGATAAGGGTTGTGCGCCACTAATCTGCTGATTCCCATTTATGACGAGTGCCGGGACCCCTTGAATGTTATATTGTTTTACAAGAAGAAAGTCACTCTCTACTGCATCTTTTGTCTCTATGCTATTGTAATGGTGCACCCAGGACTCAAAGTCGATACCACTTTCTCTGACACAGTCCTCGATAATCTCGTTTTCCTCAATATTTTGATTTTGTACAAACAAGGCATTTTGCAGCGCGTCAAAAACATCCCAATACCCAGCATCGCCCGCTACGAAGTATGCCGCTTTGCATGCAATAAGGCCTTTCATAGAAGACGGAAACAAAAAGTCTGTCTGGCGCATGTTGAACCGATGGTGGTCATCATTATGATTTGCATGTTCCCAATGACTCATAATCTCAGCCTTGGCTGCTGCTCTTGAACCAAACATCGCGTCGAAATCGCGTTCCGATTTCACTAAGGCATAGGAGCGATGCACGATTTCTATTTCCGGCATCAGTTTTTGGAGCTGCCGCATCCGATAGGACATTGGAAAACAAAAACTGCATATGACGTCATGAAAAAACTCGATGGTTATTTTATTCATTTTATCCCTCCACTTATTTCTACCGATTCTTTGCATTGTAAATCGTATTTTGAAATCTTCTTTGCATCTCTTCCTCTAACTCATTATCATAGTCCTTTGTGTGCTTGTACATTGCATTAATGAAGTCATTAAAATAAGGCACATCATCAAACAGTTTTCTATGTTCAATGAAGAAATTATAAATTTCTCTATAATAAATAACAGTATATTTTTCACCGCACGAAAATTTGCTCAGTTCAATGCGATTGTAATTGGGTGAAAATATAAAGCAACTTGCTGTTTTCGAGCAATAATCATCATCAGAGGTAACAAATTGAAAGTATTTTTTTA
>DAMDIS010000111.1:1803-8611 GCA_032100885.1 Proteiniclasticum sp. | reverse complement strand
AAAATATTTTAACGGAGGAAACAAAAAATGACAGAGTTTTTAAACCAGATCATACCCCTGCTCATAACCTGTATTATCGGCGTGCTCGCTGTGGTGATCAATGGCATCGGTGACGTAGCCAAAAAGTATATCCTGGCGAAACGGGATGAAACAATTGAGAAGATCGGACGCGTGGAATATGAGAAGCGGATCTCTACTGCTCTGGATATCTGGGGCATCGTGGACGAACATTTCCGCATAAATGATTTAATAGAACATACCATAGATGACAAGACAAATCTTTTTAACAGGATGCTTTTAGATCGCATCCCCTCACTTACACAAGAGGATATAGACTATTTAAGGCAGACTATAGCAGGACAGATTAACAGCGGTAGAGGGGCGATAACAGCCACACAGGAGGGAATGGAATAATGAATAACAGAGAGCTCATAAGCAAGCTGGAAGCCATAGACAAGAAGAATACAAGGTACCTCTGGGGTACCTTTGGCGCCCCTATTACTCTTAAGCTGATCTCCGACAAAGCAAGGCAGTACCCTTCCTGGTACACTGCAGCTAAACAGGCGCAGCTTAAGGCCCTCGTCGGTAAAGGCTACTACGCCTTTGACTGCATCGGCCTGATCAAGGCAGTCCTCTGGGGCTGGGACGGATCCTCTAAGACAGCAAACGGTGGCGCAACGGTATGCCGGATACCAACGCCAACGGCTACATCAAGCAGTGTAAAAATGTCTCCTCAAACTTCTCCAGCATCGAACCTGGTGAAGCTGTGTGGATGCCTGGGCACATCGGGGTATACGTCGGAGGCGGAGAGGTCATCGAAGCTACTCCATCCTGGGAAAACGGTGTGCAGCGTACAAAGCTGTCCGCAAGAAAATGGCAGCTGCATGGCATGATGCCTCAGGTCGAGTATGTAGAGGATGAGCCCGATACAGTAGAGCTCATGAGGACAAAAGAAAACCTGCACATGAGATCAGGAGCAGGTACACGTTTTGCATCTCTCATGGTCATCCCTAAGGGCGCAGACGTCCAGGTGGTCAGTATTACCTCCGGCCGGGCTAAAGTCTCCTACAAGGGCAAAATCGGCTACTCAAGCGCAGACTATCTCATGGCTGTTCCGTCCCGCAAAGGTGGAGAGGGTATCGCATCAGTCCTTAATGTGAGATCAGGACCTGGTACGCAGAACCGCATCATGGGTACTCTTCTAAAGGGTGCTAAGGTTGAGATCCTGGCCACAGTGTCCGGATGGCATAAGATCCGTTACGGCACAGGCGAGGCTTACGTCTCTGCAGACTACATCGAGGAGTCAAACACTGTAGTCGTTGAGACTAAGCGCGGCAGAGTCGTTAACTGCAGCTATCTTAATATCAGGCAGACTCCGGGCGGAAAGGCTGTCGGTACCTATAAGGTCGGAGACGTTGTGACGATCCTGGAGAAAAACGGATCCTGGTACAAGACCGATAAGGGCTATAGCTCAGTCAATTACATCAAGCTGATTTAACAGTTTGATAAAAAACATTCGTGGCCATGACACTGGCCATGCTAAATTAATAAAATAAACGCATTTTAAAAGGGTATCCGTAATAGATACCCTTTTTTATTTTCCTTTATTTCTTAATGCCTTGCGGCTGAATAATATCCTCATTTTGCTTTTCCATTAGTTCTTTCTTAGAGGTAATGCTCCGGTACATACTATTTTGAATATCATAAATAAGAGTATTATTCAATGCTTGAATTAACTCAAGCTTTAAACTTAAAATTTTGTGAGCGTTATCCTGTACAATAAATTCTTTATTGGTGATAGCACTGAAATAATAGTCAGTCTGGTTAAATAATTCCATTGTATTTTTGTCCGGAATATCAATAACAGGGCAATATACTCTTCTCAACATGACAATCTCACTTATTGCTTTCATACACTCCGAACGCTCATTCTCAACATTAACCTTATTATAATTAATTCTAAGATCAATTGGAAAATTGGAGTGCTTAACTTTTATTTTTGCAATTAAATAGTGATATTCTTTACACCGCTCAAGTAGTTTTGACCCCGCAATAATCTGCTGCTCTATTCGGACTTGTTTTTTAAAAACAACATACTGTACAATCCCAGATACAATAACACCTACAGAAGCACCGATTAAACCTATCACTATTTCCAAGATATTTTTCCCCCTATTATCATATTGACATTGAATATAACTTAGCATTTTTATAAATATATTTCCTCAAACATGATTGCTCTTCTTTACTCTCCCGCATAATTATATTATGGGAGGTGAAAAATGAAGTGCATATACTGCCACAAGAACCACAAAGTAACTACCGCTGGAGTACTAATCTATATTTCCTGTTGTCAGAAAATACAAATGCTCAAACAAAGTGTAAGACCCCGCGTAAGAGAGTATTATGAAAAACAGGAAAATATAATATTAGTAAATCAACCAGAAGAATTTCTCTCTTTTCTTTTAAGAACAATTGTTCTATAATTAATTTGAAAGAGGTGATTATCAATGCAGGAATATCTAAGTATAGAAGTAATGAGTTATTCTAAACCAGGACACCCGCCGAGACCAGTAACATTTAGGTTTAGTGCAGCTGAGGTTGTCTACAAGGGCCGAGTGCTCAAGGTCCTGGATAAGAAGTTGAACAAGTGGAACGGCAACATCATGATTGAATACTACTGCGATTGTGTCATAGATGATCACCCGAGGCGGATCAAAATTAACTACGAGAAGGATACTATGAACTGGTACCTGAAGAATCTCTAATCAACTAAAGGGAGCTTGTTTTGCTCCCTTTTTTTCGTATCCCCAATACTCTATAGTCTTCCAACGTATTCCTTTAATTCGCTTATTGATTTCTTTGAAACATTAAAGTGCCAATTCTGCTTTGAAGTATCTGCGGCTGTAAATCCTGCTAGCAACATTGCTCCTTTAAACTGTCCGTTCGTAAGATAAAGATTATCAAATTTCTCTTTTTGGATTAGGTGCTTCAGCCCATATGACGTGATACTTCTGTTCAGTGACTTAATCGGACTAAGATAATCCGAAATAATGGCCAACACATACTTTTGCGTTTCTTCAGGTAGCTCATAAAATTCATTTGGATGATCCTCACATTTAATACCTTCAAACATAAAATTCACTCCTCTTATAATATATTTATGTTAAAGATATCAGAAAACTAAGAGTCTGTAAATGAATAGAAAAAATAGTTCAAATAATCTGAAAAACTGGTATACTGAAGCTATAAATATTAGGAGGTCATCACGCAAATGAATCCAAAGCCAAAGAAACCCTTTTACAAACGATGGTGGTTTATTACTCTTGTTGTTTTTGCACTTTTAGGAGCTATTGGAGATTTATTCGATGCCGAAGAACCAGCTGCATCAGATCCTAATCCTATCGTAGATAGCGATGTTAAAGAAAAACCTGAAGAAGTGGAACCAGAACCCGAACCTGAACCTGAGCCTGAACCTGAAATAAGAACTTATACTGCTGAGCAAATAGCTTTACTCGAAAGATCCTATACCGATTTTTCAGAAGAAGAGATTGCGTCATTCGCAAATATGATAAGAGATTGGGATTTCCTCAGCGAGGAAGATAAAACTTTATATGAGGTCAATTATCTCCGACTCAAGGATGAAAAGAAAGCATACGACGATGAAAAGGCTAGAATTGAGAAAGAAGAACGAGAGAAAGCTGAAGCCGAAGCAAAAGCTCAAGCAGAGGCTGAAGCTAAGGCTAAATGGGATGCTTTCGTAGCTGAAAATTCGAAAACTCTTGGTGCTGGAACATTCTATTCTCCAGACCACATCGCTGAAGGAGTTTACGATACTTCGTTCACTGGATCTGGAAACTTCTTCATTACTGGAAACGGTGGGTTAGATTATAACGAAATAGGTGGTAGCTACGGTGTTTCGAAAATCCGTGTCTACATCACTGACACTGCAGAAATTGAAATTAGAGGTATGAAAGTAAACTTTGTACCAGTACAACGTACTCCGCTTCCTGTTACTGGATTTACTCTTTATGCTGGTTTCTGGCAAGTCGGAGATGAGATCCCAACAGGAAGATATGAAGTAAAGCCAGGTCGTGGCGAATCCGGGAACTTTTTCGTATTCGGTAAGAATAACGTGAATGAAATCCTCGGAGGATCTTACGGTGTGGAGTCTGTTACTATAAATGTAACAGATGGTGATATTGTTAATATTCGAGGAATGGAGAATGTGACCTTTACACCCACAAATTAATATGTGTGAAGCAACCTGACTACTGGTACACTTGTAGGTATACCGATTTATGTAAGCATTGATTTAAATAGCCGGAGATAAATAAGGATAAGTATCCCTCGTTCTCCGCCATAGAATCGAAAGTTTCGGTTCTTAGAAACCATCTTTTTATAAGATGGTTTTTTCTTATGCACTGAATTGGACAAAAAAAATCCCAGAGGAGCTGATTTTCATCCGCTCACCTGGGATTTTATCAGTTGTCTATTTCTTTGCCATCAGTTCATCGATTTCTTTCTTTGTTGGCAGTGAAGGCTGTGCACCAAGCTTGGTACAAGTCAGTGCTCCAGCTGCATTAGCCATAACAGCGGCTTCTCTCAAGTCACCTGTTTCTACAAATGCCATAGCAAGAACGCCTGTAAAAGCATCACCAGCTGCGGTAGGGTCGACTGCATTCACTTTGAAAGGAGGAACCATTTCATCATAGCCTTCGCCATACAGATAGGAACCCTTTTCGCCCATTTTTAGAACAACATACTTTGAACCGTTACGTTCCTGAAGCTTCTTGGAAGCTTCTCTTGCTGTTTCCTGGTCTTTAGGATAAATACCCACCAGTGCTTCTGTTTCAGTCTCGTTTGGAGAAAGAATCGTTACTGGAGGCAGACCTTCCAGGTCATACTTCTGAGCAGGTCCGGCATCAAGAACAGTGATGATGCCTTTTTCATTGGCCAGTTCAATTGCTCTTTTGTTGGTTTCGAACGGAATTTCAAACTGAAGAAGAACAGCATCAAACTTATCCTTGAATGCATCTTCCAGTTCATCCGGTGGAGTTTTCATATTGGCACCAGGGAAAATGATCAGACGGTTCTGTCCATTGTCTTCCAGTGTGATTGCCACAAAACCAGTATTTTCGCCTTCTCTTTCGATGACGTGTTTTGTGCTGATTCCTGCTTCTTTCCATTTTTCCAGCAGATATTCACCGTTGCTGTCTTTACCCACAGTTGCATAAGCAGCCACATCAGCACCAGCTCTTCGGGCCGCTACAGCAGCATTGCTGCCCTTACCGCCGGGCGCATTGCTGTAATCATGACCAAGAACACTCTCACTGGGTTTTGGGGCTCTTTCGCAGCGAAGGATAAGATCCATCATTACACTTCCAACCAATAGAATTTTTGCAGCCATTTTTTATTCCTCCTTGATATATTAATAACATTTTATGTAACATTATCATGTATAGAAATTTCTGTCAATTTGCGAACATCCTGATCCGTCACATTTTTTAACCTCTCGAGACGTTGAAATTGCTCATTAAATCATATGTTTTATAAAGAACCAGGTTTCACTTATGGAGATCTCCATTGACTGCTTTACAGAAATTTAACGAAGGAAGTAACAGTATAATGAGCGGTGTATAAATGACACATCAATAATACAGATGTCTTTTTATAAAAACACCCATCGATGTAAACCGTCTCAATTCAGAATTTCATATTTCTGAAAATTTTTCTTGCATATTGACTGCTGGGCGTGTAACATTTGATTCAATAATTTAATTGCGTTGAAAAGAAATAGTATCTTGTGCTAAGCTTTCAGAGAGTTTTTGGTTGGTGTGAAAAAACAGTGGAGCATGGGGGAACACATCTTTGAGCTGTATTTGCGAAATTGATTAAAGTAGTGAATACCGGGAACCTTGTCATCCGTTATCAAGACTAGAGTATGATTGTACTCGAAGAGGTCAGTACCGTGAGGTGCTGATAAAATAAGGTGGAACCACGAAGAGATATCGTCCTTAGTCATTTAATATGACTAAGGACTTTTTTTATTTCAAAGCAGAGAATTAATAAAATTCAAGGAGGAAAATGAAAATGAAAAAAATCATCACACTACTAATGGGACTAATGCTGCTGGCGGGGTGCTCCGGAAATGCGAAAGTAGAAGAAGACAGCTTCGATGCCATCGTTGAAAAGGGAGAGATCGTAGTCGGACTTGATGATACTTTTGTACCCATGGGATTCAGAAATCAGGCGGGCGAACTGGTGGGATTTGATGTGGATCTGGCAAAGGAAATCTTTGAGCGAATAGGCGTCACGCCAAAATTCCAGCCCATTGACTGGTCGCTTAAGGAGAGCGAGCTGAATAGCGGCAACATCGATGTGATTTTTAACGGCTATACCATTACTGAAGCCAGAAAAGAAAAGGTCAATTTCTCCGATCCATACATGGACAACACACAGATCATTATTACCATGGCAGACTCCGACATCTACAGCAAACGGGATCTTAAAGACAAAGTAGTTTCCGTTCAGAAGGAATCCAGCGCCTATGACGCAGTAACCAGTGAAGAAGATGTTGTGACGAATCTCAAAAACGGAGAACTCATTACGTTTGATTCAAACCTTGATCTCTTCCTTGATCTTGAATCAGGCAGAAGCGATGCCATTGTTCTGGATGAAGTTCTTGCAAGATATGTTCTTCTTTCGAAAAATGCGGATGAATACAGAATTCTAGATGAGAACTTCGGAGAAGAGGAGTACGGCATCGGATTCAGGAAATCCGACGTCACACTTCTAGAACGTGTCA
>DAMDIS010000111.1:0-1793 GCA_032100885.1 Proteiniclasticum sp. | reverse complement strand
GAAACACTTGAAGAAATCAAAGCAGACGGGACATTCGAAGAAATAAAAAGGGTGTATATCAATGATTAATATCATCACATCAAGCTACAGTGTAATTTTAGGCGGACTTGGACAGACACTGTTTTACTTCATCATCACACTGATCTCCTCCTCACTGCTTGGCGTTCTTGTGACGTATCTATACAGTTTTAAGAAGCTGAAGCCTTTCATTTCCGCTTATATTTCAGTTGTCAGAGGAACCCCGCTTCTTCTTCAGCTCATCTTCATCTATTTCGGTCTTCCCTTTTTCGGGATCACCCTTGACCGGATGAGTGCTGCGCTGATCGGGTTTACGTTTAATTACACTGGCTACATTGCAGAGATTTTAAGAGGCGGTATTCAGAGTATCCCTCAGGATCAGAAGGACGTGGCGTTCGTTCTGGGATTTTCAAAATCCTTTACCTACTACAAAGTCCTTCTCCCCCTTGCGGTAAGGAACAGCTTCCCCTCTCTTTCCAATGAAGTTCTGGTCCTGCTAAAAGATACCGCTCTCATCTACACTTTGGGTCTGAGTGAACTCATCAAGGTATCCAGAACCCTTGCGAATATCTATGTTTCTGCGGTTCCCTTTATCCTTGTCGGTATGATTTATTTTATCCTCAGCATCATCATTGAAAAGTCTCTGAAGAGAATGGAGAAACGCATAAGGAAGGTGACGATATGAGTTTCAGAGCAGAAAAAATCACAAAATCCTATGGAGACCTTGTTGTACTGAACAACCTGGACTTCCAGGTGGAGCAGAATGAAGTTCTGGCCATAGTCGGTCCTTCCGGGGTGGGGAAATCCACTCTGCTTAAGTGCATTGTCAGACTTGAGAAGCAGGATTCAGGTGAATTCTACCTGAATGAGGCTCCTGTGGATGATACAAACAGGACGAAGATCGGTCTTGTATTTCAGTCCTCTTCACTTTTTCAGCACCTCAATGTCATGGATAATCTTCTGATTGCAGTAAGATACCATAAAATCTATCCGGAAGAAGAAGGGATAAGAAAGGCGGAAGAGCTACTAAAGGAGTTCGGCCTCCTGGACAAGATAAAATCCTATCCGTCTGAGCTCTCGGGTGGACAGAAGCAGAGAATCGCCATCATCCGCGCACTGCTTCTCAAACCGCTTGTTCTTTGCTTCGATGAACCGACAAGCAGTCTTGATCAGGAAAATAAAAACCTGCTCATTGAGATCATCCGTAAGATCAAAAAAGATAACGCTATCATAATAGTATCTCATGATAGTGAATTCATAGAAAAGGTATCTGATAAAACAGTCCTGCTCAGCAAAGTTTCACTTTAGATGACAGTACTGATATCCCATCTTCATTTAACAAAATAAAATATATATAACATATTGTTTTATCTTCCAAATAGGTAAAAGAGATAAATAACGTAAACTTTATTAACTAATTATGAATAAAATAAATATTGGCCGTAAATTTAATTGTATGCTATTGAATACGGCTATCAGTTGGGTTATAGTTAGTACATGAAGTAAATGAAATCTCCCGATTTCGGGAGCTATGAGAGAAAAAATCAGATTTGGAGGAATTAAATAATGAAACATGAATTACCAAAATTACCTTATGAGTACAGTGCACTGGAGCCTTATATCGATGCACAGACCATGGAGATCCACTATACCAAACATCACAACGGTTATGTAGACAAGCTTAATGGTGCTTTAGAGAAATATCCTGAACTTCAGGAAAAGAGTGTAAGAGAACTTATCGAGAATCTTGATGCGATTCCTGAAGATATCCGTAC
>DAMDIS010000110.1:8128-8722 GCA_032100885.1 Proteiniclasticum sp. | reverse complement strand
CCTGAAGGAAACGGGATATAAGGTCATAGCCGACGTATCGAAAAGAAGCCTTGATGTGTTTCATGAAAAAGATCTTCTCAGTCTTTCAGAAAGACTGAAGATTGATATTCTTCGTATCGACTACGGTTTCAGCGAAGAAGAGATGCTGAGGACCGCAAAGCATGTGCCCATATGGCTTAATGCATCGACCATAACAGAAGACTTTGCAAAGATGCTGAAAGAAACAGGCGGAAGGTTCTATGCCATGCACAACTTCTATCCTAGACCTGAAACGGGACTGGACATCGAGCAGTTCATAAAAAGAAACGAGATGCTGAGAAGCTACGGGATTGATGTCATGGCATTCATCCCCGGAAACAGCACGCTTCGCGGACCGATCTTTGAAGGGCTGCCCACCCTTGAGAAGCATAGAGGCGTCATGCCATATCTTTCATTTATTGACATGCAGAACCGGTTTAAAATCAGCGATATTTTCGTCGGAGATGGTGTCCTGACTTCGCAAGAAGCAGAGGACATAAGAGTCCTTATAGAGGAGAACATCTACCAGATCAGAGCTAACCTTAGAGAAGAAAATGCTGATCTTTATGACTCTGT
>DAMDIS010000110.1:1055-8097 GCA_032100885.1 Proteiniclasticum sp. | reverse complement strand
CAGGATCGATTCACCAAAGGAGATCATAAGAATTCAGGAGTCCAGGGAATATGCCACTAAGGGCGAAACCATAAAGCCCAGGAATACACATGCAAGACCAAGAGGCACCATCACCATCGACAATGAACGTTACAGAAGATATTCTGGTGAGGTTCAGATTCTAAGAACTGATTTCGGAGAAGATGAGAGAGTCAACATCATCGGTGAAGTCAGCGAGGAATACCTAGATGTTCTTGATCTGATGCCCAACGGTTCAAGGATCAGACTGATCAGGCAGTAAACTTTTATCATCAGATTTTTAGCCAAAGCAGAATATCCTTAAAAGGAGATCTGCTCTGGCTATTCTTTTTGAAACGAAATCACTGATCATTAGAAATCAGTGCAAAAAGTGATTATAATGAGCATATCGGGTATAAAAGCAGATGACAGATATGGATGATGTCATTTCTGCCATTTAGAAGGACAGGAGGAAATGAATGTGAGCAGCGATGTGAAATACAGAGAGCTGAAACAAGAAGAGATCAGTTTAGAGCTCTTTGAGGGTTTTAACCGCCATCAGGAAGTGAAGAGATGCTGGAGAAAAATTGAAGGCAGGTGGGTACTGAAAGATATCGCTTTTGTGGAAGCGTGGGGGAGCGAGGAATATGCGTTTCTTGTGAAGTGCCTCGCAAACACCGTGAAAGAGGGTGGAACAGTATGGGGGGCTTTTCAGGAGGTGAGGCTCTGCGGATTTGCATCCCTTGAGAATCAGTTTTTTGGAAGTAGAGACCAGTATCTTCAGCTTTCAAGCATCCATGTTTCAGATGGCCACCGCGGAAAAGGAATCGGGAAGATGCTCTTTTTCCTGGCCAGTGAGAAAGCTCGGGACAAAGGTGCAGAAAAACTTTATATCTCAGCCCACTCATCGGAAGAGACACAGGCTTTCTATAAAAGAGAAGGGTGCATCGAAGCTGCCGAATACAACGAACGTCTGGTAGCGGACGAGCCATGTGACTGTCAGCTGGAATACAGCCTGGTTTAGCGGCATAAAAATGACAGTGAAATCTGGTGCTGAATAAATAATTTCAGGGTTGATTTCACCGGCTTGGGATTCAGGAAAACCTTGTCATTTAAGGGTTTCCCTCATGAGTCTACTAGTATACTAATATGGAACCGTTATGAGAAAGTTCAAAAAAGGTACTTTTCACTGAAGATAATATCGACTATGATAGAAGCATCAAAAGCAAACTGATAACCAGAAAGGATGGAAAATAATGAGCATAATCAACGACAAATTTATGTTGAAGAATGAGACAGGCAGAAAACTCTATGAAGAGTATGCAAAAGACATGCCGATCTATGACTATCACTGCCACCTTAATCCCAAGATGATTGCAGAGAATTCAAGGTTCAGGAACATCACAGATATCTGGCTGGGTGGAGACCACTACAAGTGGAGAGCCATGAGAAGCTACGGATTCAGCGAAGAGTACATTACAGGATCAAAATCGGACTATGAAAAATTCGAAGCTTTCTGCGAAACCATTCCTTACACCATAGGGAATCCTCTTTATCACTGGTCACATATGGAGATGAAGAAGTACTTCGGAATCGAGCTGACCATCAATAAAGAAAATGCAAAGGAAATCTGGGAAAGAGCCAATGAAGTCATCGCAGGCGAAGACTTCAATGTGAGAAATCTCATCACAAAGTCCAATGTAAAGATGATCTGTACAACAGACGATCTCATCGACACTCTGGAGTATCATGATGCCATCAATGCGGACGATTCCTTTGATACAAAGGTGCTTCCAGCCCTAAGACCCGACAAGCTGCTTAATGCAGACAAGGAAGGGTACAAGGAATACATGGAAACTCTTTCAGGCATAGTAGGCTATCCCATAACCGATACAGAATCGCTCGTCAAGGCAGTGGAGAACAGAGTCGACTTCTTCCATGACCATGGCGCAAGACTTTCAGACCATGCGCTCGATACTGTTTTCTTCGAAGAATATACCGAAGAAGAAATTGAAAACATCATAAAGGCTGCTCTATCCGGAGAAAAGATCTCCAAAGTGGACAGCGAAAAGTACAAGACCTTCATCCTCGTCAAGCTTGGAGAGATGTACAAGAAGAGAGACTGGGCACAGCAGTACCATATCGGTGCGTTAAGAAACAACAACAGCAGAATGCAGAGAAAGCTCGGCGCTGATGTCGGCTTCGATTCCATAAATGATGAACTTGTCGCGGTTAAGCTGTCAAAGCTTATGGATACCTTAGACCGAAACGACAACCTGCCAAAGACCATCATCTATAACCTGAATGCAAGGGACAATGATGTGATTGGTACGATGATCGGAAACTTCCAGGGAGAGACTGACGGAATCATGAAGATTCAGTTCGGATCAGGCTGGTGGTTCAATGATCAGAAAGACGGTATGGAAAAGCAGATGATGTCGCTTGCGAATCTTTCCCTTTTGAGAAAGTTTGTGGGTATGCTCACTGACTCCAGATCATTCATTTCCTATCCAAGGCATGACTACTTCAGAAGAATCCTCTGCAACCTCCTGGGTAAATGGGTTGAGGAAGGTGAAGCACCAGATGATATGGAACTTCTTGGAAAGATGGTGAAGGAAATCTCCTTCGAAAATGCGGACAGATACTTCAACATGTAACCACATTGAAGAAACTGACCAGGTAATGCCGTAAAAAGAACAGAAATCAAGAAGATGCAGGGACGATCAGCCGATTCTCCTGCATCTTTCATTTAGCAGAGAAGTTTTGCAGAAAATATGAAAAAGATGACAAATTACGAAATTCGCAACAAAACAGGAACAATTATTCTACAATAAATTGATATATGAGTGAAAAGATAAACAGCGAAAACCGTTTCACGTAACCCTTTTCAGCGGTTTTATGAGATTCGGAAAAAAGGTGAAGTATTCATCATCTTTTATTCATGATTTCGGATATTCATCCATTCCAATGTACTCAGATGGAACAGCTGATAAAAATCAGAAATGCGATATTACTTGGTATTCAAAGACATATGACCAGAAACGGAAGCGTGAAATCTTCCTTAAACCAACCTTAAACGAAAATGTATTTTTCGTAAAAATCATGGCTGTTTTTTAATATTTACCGATTGACGCACTAGTATACCAGTGGTAAACTGAGTGTAGAGATGTGAAAAGGATAACAGCCCATTTCGAAGAGATGGATGAAGAAGTCCTCTATATGGATCATGCGGCGCCCTGACACCCCTAGAACGTAAACGTTTAGCCGCCTGACTATTTGAGAGGCCGGATCCGTCAGAAAGTAGAGGTGAAACATGAAAATGATATTGAGATGGTTTCCTTTCGGCGACGACAGTGTAACCCTTAAGCAGATCAAGCAGATCCCCGGAGTGACCGGAGTGGCGACATGCCTCCCCAAGATTCCGGTAGGAGAAGTATGGCCTCTGGAAACACTGGAAGCGCTCAAGAAGGAAATCAGCGATGCCGGTCTGGAAATGGAAGTGATTGAGAGTGTCAACATCCATGAAGACATCAAAAAAGGTCTTCCTACCCGAGACCGATACATCGAAAACTATATCGCCACTTTGGAGAACCTCTCAAAAGTAGGCGTAAAGTGCCTGTGCTATAACTTCATGCCGGTCATGGACTGGGCAAGAAGCGATTTATCTCTGGAACTTCCTGACGGAAGTCAGGTCATGGCTTACCGCCATGAAGAAGTCCTCAAGATGAATCCTAAGG
This sequence comes from Proteiniclasticum sp., assembly GCA_032100885.1. GTDB lineage: Bacteria > Bacillota > Clostridia > Clostridiales > Clostridiaceae > Proteiniclasticum. Next base: position 4,363 of record DAMDIS010000110.1, on the reverse strand, counting down.
TTATGGCAGATGTCATGGCAAAGAAAGCCAGAGGATACTCTCTTCCAGGCTGGGAGCCTGAAAGACTGGATGCCATGGCTAAAGACATCGACTTCTATCAGGACATGTCCCAGGAAAAATACTGGGAAAACATGAAGTATTTCCTGGATAAAGTCATTCCCTATGCCGAGCAGTATGACATCAAGATGGCCATCCATCCGGATGATCCGCCTTGGCCGCTGTATGGCCTGCCAAAGGTAATCACAAACAGAGAGAACATCAGAAAGTTCCTGTCGCTCAATGACAGCAAGTATAACGGACTGACACTCTGTACAGGAAGCCTTGGATCAGATCTGACCAATGATCTTCCGGATATGATCCGTGAATTTTCAGGACAGGGAAGAATCCATTTTGCGCACATCAGAAACGTCAAGCATCTCAATGAGAAAGATTTTGACGAATCTGCCCACCTCAGCGAATGCGGAGATGTGGATATGTTCGAAGTCATGAAGGCTTATGATGACACAGACTTCACAGGCTATGTCAGACCGGATCATGGAAGAATGATCTGGGATGAAAAAGCAAGGCCAGGCTACGGACTCTATGACAGAGCCCTTGGTGCAAACTATATCCTCGGACTTGCAGAAGCCATCAGAAAAATGAAAACAAGATATTAACAGCTAGGAGAGGAGATGCCACATGGAAATCACAGCCAGGCGCAGCAAAGAGACAGCAAGAGATTATGCCTTTCGTACATTAAGAAAGAATATCGTCATGCTGAAACTTGCTCCCGGTAGTATGGTCAGCGAAAAAGAGCTGGCAGATGAAATGGGGATCTCAAGGACCCCAACCAGAGAAGCTTTGATCGAACTGAGCAAGAGTCATATCGTCGATATCTTTCCGCAGAAGGGGAGCTATATTTCGAAAATCGACTACAGCCTGGTAGACGAAGCAAGATTCATGAGGCTGGTCCTGGAAAATTCAGTAGTGGAACTTGTGTGTGACCTTGCTACAGAAGAGGATTTCAAGGAGCTTGAACAGAACATCAGTCTCCAGGAGTTTTTTCTTGATTCTGATTCACTGGGAAAATTTTTCCAGATGGACAACGACTTTCATGAAAAACTTTTCGTCATCGCAAACAAGACTCAGATATACCACTTGATGGACAGCATGATTATCCATTTCGACAGAGTCAGAATGCTTCGTCTTCATACCAACAGTGAGGTTCAGGAACTCCTGGACGATCATAAGGGTATTCTCGCTGCATTAAAAGCAAAGAATAAGGCGGAAGCCGTGTCACTTATGACCAAACACCTCTCAAGGTATAAGATCGATGAAGAACTGATCAGAAAAGATCATCCCGATTATTTCATATAGATCATAACGGTCTATATGATGAGCTGGAGAAGTACTGGGATTCCTCAAAAGGGAAACTGAAATTTCATGTCTCAGTATGGATTTACAGACAGTAGCCTAAACGATAATTAGCCTTTTTAGGGGGTGGTGTGCAAGCATAAAGAAGTCATAGTAAAAATAGTAACCAATGAATGGTTAAATCCAGTCAAAAATAAATTATTACAGGGGGACAAAATGAACAAGAAAAAAATTCTAGCAACAATTTCAAGTTTAGTACTGGTTGCATTCTTCGCAGGATGCGGACTGACATCACCAGAGACGCCAGATGAGACACCAGCAGAAACACCAGCAGAAACACCAGCTGAAGAGCCATCAGGTGAAGAACCATCCGAAGATATGCCTGAAGTTACTTTAGTCTATGCTGAAGTTAACCCACTGGACACAATCGTAGGACAGACAGACACAGCATTCAAAGAAAAGGTTGAAGAGCTTTCAAACGGAAAGATCACAATCGACATTCAGGCTTCAGGTGTACTTGGATCCGAAAATGACGTTCTTGACACAATGCTTGGCGGCGGCGGAACAATCGACATGTCCCGTATCTCAGCATTCGCTCTTACACCATACGGTGGAGAGAAGTCAAAGCTTCTTTCAATTCCTTACACATTTGTTAATCGTGAACACTTCTGGAACTTTGCAACATCAGATCTTGCTCCTGACTTCCTTCTTGAACCATTCGAAAATGGAACTGGCGTAAGAGGTCTGTTCTATGGAGAAGAAGGTTTCCGTCATTTCTTCACAGTTGACCCAGTAAATACAATCGAAGATTTAGCTGGAATGAAGCTCAGAGTTTCAAATGACCCAGTAATGAACGGTATGGTAAGCGGTCTTGGTGCATCACCAACAGTAGTATCCTTCGGTGAACTTTACTCAGCTCTACAGACAGGTGTTGTAGACGGAGCAGAGCAGCCAATCGCTAACTACAAGTCAAATGCATTCCAGGAAGTTGCGCCTAACATGATTCTTGATGGACATACACTTGGCGCAATCCAGGTTGTTATCACAGACGAAGCTTGGGACAGCCTGACTGAAGAACAGCAGGATATCCTGATGGAAGCTGGTAAGTATGCATCAGAATTCAACAGAAAGATTTCTGAAGAAGCTGAAAATGAAGTACTTCAGGCACTTAAAGATGAAGGAATCAACATTGTGGAAGTTACTGATCCAGCACCTTGGCAGGCAGCTGTTAAGGATGTTGTAACAGAACAGACTAAAGGTTTTGAAGAACTGTATCAGCAGATTCTTGATATGAAATAAATCATACTGATCAGGATGTTAAGACACAGAGGAGTCCATCCTTTGTGTCTTAACTTTTTACACAGAGAAGAAGAGCATAGGGCTTATCCTGTGCGCTTCTTCAATCTGTTCAAGACAACAAATGAAATCCCTCTCTTAAACCCCAAATAATTAGGAGGTAAGGTATGCCAAGTATTTTTAATAAATTCGATAAAATCAAACCGGTATATGACAGAATCTATGATATCGTTCTTCTGGCCTGCAAACTGCTTCTTGTAGCAGATATCCTCATTACTTCAATGGCAGTAGCAGGACGTTATATCTCATTTATTCCCGATCCGGCATGGTCTGAAGAAGTTGTCCTCACCGCAATGTCCTATATGGCTGTATTATCAGCGGCTCTTGCCATAAGAAGAAACAGTCACATCCGTATGACTGCCTTCGACAAGTATCTGCCTGAAAAAGCAATCATCGTTTTAGATATTATTTCTGACCTTGCTGTTTTTGCACTTGCGGTCGTCATGCTTGTTGTAGGATGGAGATATGCTGTGCAGATCGGTTCAAGAGGAACCTATGTCAGTATGCCAAGCGTTTCCAGATTCTGGATGTACTTCCCGATTCCTCTGGCTGGCGTGGCAATGATCATTTTCCTCATAGAGTCCATGTACAATCATTTC
>DAMDIS010000110.1:0-1045 GCA_032100885.1 Proteiniclasticum sp. | reverse complement strand
TAAAGGAGGAGAAGTAAATGAGTCACCAGAATATGGCAATACTGATCCTGCTTGGAAGCTTCTTTGTCATGATTTTCCTGAGATTTCCCATCGCTTATGCCGTTGCGATTTCTTCCATGCTTACACTGCTCTACGAAGGACTTCCGCTGACAACCGTCGCTCAGCAGATGGTGAAGGGAATCAGTTCCTTCAGTCTTATGGCTGTTCCATTCTTCATCACCATGGGTGTGCTTATGGGTTCAGGAGGTATATCCGAAAAACTCATCGCTCTGGCTAACGGATTCGTGGGCTGGATGCGTGGCGGACTTGCCATGGTTAACGTAGTAGCGTCCTACTTCTTCGGTGGAATCTCAGGATCTGCTGCTGCAGATACTGCTTCCCTAGGAAGTATCCTTATTCCTATGATGGTTGATGAAGGCTACGATGCTGACTTTTCGACAGCGGTTACCATTACATCTTCCGTTGAAGGACTCCTTGTTCCACCAAGCCACAACATGGTCATTTATGCGACCACAGCCGGTGGTATATCTGTAGGCAGTCTGTTCCTGGCAGGTTATATTCCAGGAGCGATTCTTGCTGTATCCCTGATGATTATGTCTTATATCATTTCCGTTAAGCGTAACTATCCTAAGGGTGAGAAGTTCAACGCCATGGTTCTGATCAGACAGCTTGCAACTTCATTCTGGGCTCTAGCTGCCGTTCTGATCGTAGTGGTCGGTGTTGTAGGTGGTATATTTACAGCGACAGAATCTGCCGCGATTGCAGTAATTTACAGTCTGATTGTCAGTGTATTCATCTACAGAGGACTTGACTGGAAGGGTGTCTGGAATGCTCTTGGTGAATGTGTCAACACACTAGCCATCGTGCTCATTCTGATTTCCACATCGAGTATTTTCGGATTTATGCTCACAAGACTTCATGTACCTACACTAGCTGCTGAAGCGATCATCGGTCTGACCGATAATCCGATCATCATCGCTCTGCTCCTGAATGCAATTCTGCTGGTACTGGGTATGATCATGGATATGGCACCGATCATTCTGAT
>DAMDIS010000109.1:7072-8728 GCA_032100885.1 Proteiniclasticum sp. | reverse complement strand
GCCTTTGACAAAGAAAACGTTTGATTTTGAGCCTTCCGTAATTTCTCCCTCACGATTGACGATGAGCGCTTCATAAATTTTATTGTCCTCAATGAAAGCTGAGACTTTTTTCTTGTATCCTGCGTCTATGACCTTCGCATTGGGGTTTTTCCTTTCAACATTTAGGGTCAGGGTTCTGATTCCATTCCTGTAGTATGTTTTATCAGGATAGAAGTGGGGGATAAAGTAAATCAGAAATTCCGGAATCTGGCCATCGTTATATAGAATTTTGATGTTCCCGGATTTAATCCGGTTTCTTTTTACCATCAGCTGTATAAGGTTTCTGATTTCTTCATTGGATCTTGTCATCTCCATATTCTGAAGATGCATAGAATCTGCCATTCTTTTCAGATGTTCTTCCAGAAACAGAGGAACACCGTCAATGATTCTGATGACTTCATATACATTTCTTTCGCTTAATTCATAGTGGAAATCTCCGGCTTCGAATATTATTCCGTTTTTTATAAAATATTTTCCAGTTAATCTGTCCACGTTTACCTCCAGTAAAGTACAGGATACTTCGGATTCTTTTTCTTATAGTTGATGAGATAAGGCTTGCCCACGAGTTTCAGGAGCGGCTCGTCACTCATGGAGTCTGAGAACATGTAGGATTCATGGAAGTTGATTTCCATATTTTTGATGGCATCCTTCAGCCTGATGACCTTCTCTTCGCCCTTATTGTTTTCTCCGAGCATTTTTCCGGTAAAGACTCCGTCTTTTTCCATAAAACGCGTCCCCATAACATAATCCGCACCGAAGACGTCCTTCAGTTTTGAGATATAAAATTCGGGTGATGCGGATGTCAGTACGATGACATATCCTTTATCCTTCAGTTCTCTGATTTTCTTGACCCCGTCTTCATAAAGAATATGCTTCAGTTCCTCCTCCAGAAAATCATCCGCCAGTTTATCCAGGGTTTCCAGAGGAAGATCCCTCAGAAAGGAGAGGAACATCTCCTTGGTTTCCTTTTCTTTATTGACGCCCAATTTAAAGAGGAGACCGCTCAGCACTGCTCTTGGCAGATGAACGAGAAGGGCAGGTCTCTTCTTTGTCAGATAGGTATAAAAGGCGATGAGCGTCTCTTTTCTTGTCAAGGTGTAGTCCACATCAAAAAGTGCTAATTTAATCATGAATCCTCCTATGAAAAAAACCTTGAGAATAAATCCCAAGGTTTTTCAACAATTCTTATTAATTCCTCTTACTGTAGTTCTTCGGAATCTGCAAGAGCTGCATATGCCTCGGATACCTTCTGAAATTCGTCTTCAGCAAGGAAGACCAGTTCTCCATCTTCACCCTCGACTCTAAGTGGGGTTACTGTTTCATCCCCGTTCATAACGAGAATGTATACCTGACCTTCTACTTCGAATTCATCCACGATAGGATATTCTTCTGTAGTTCCGTCTTCGTTTTCGAATGTCACCATGTGTGCATGATCGTGATCATGGTCATGTCCGTGATGATCGTGATCGGATCCGCATCCGCATCCTTCTGTATCATCTGAACAGCATGATCCTGCGTTGTTGTTTCCTCCGCAGCATTCTGATTCTTTATTTTCGTTTCCGCCACAGCAGCAGCTTGAAACTTCTTCTTCGTTGTGATTTTCATTTATTGTATTTG
>DAMDIS010000109.1:3322-7062 GCA_032100885.1 Proteiniclasticum sp. | reverse complement strand
ATATAAGTTAATCAATTTATTCTAACACAAATTCTCAGATATCAAAATTAATTTTAACGTTTATCTGAAATTATCGGTTGATCACAGATGAAATCGGTGGTATGACCTGTTTCTTACGGGACAGGATGCCTGGTATGTAGACAGAATTGCCTTTCATCTGCACGCCGAAGGCTTTATTGACCACATCTTTCTGCTTGCCGACAACGATGAACTCGGATCCTTCTTTGTAGATATCTGTTACGATCAGAAGCTGAAGGCTGAATCCTTCATCCTTTGTCATCTGCTCCATGGCTGAAATGATGGTTTCCTTCAGATCGTCAAGGGACTCCGCATCCATGGTGTATACCTGGGACACCCCGATTTTGCTGTTGTCGTAGGTAAACACCTTGAAGTCCTGCTTGAGGATTTCCTCTGGTGTCTTGCCTGCAAGGGAAGTGCCGTACTTGAACATTTCAAGTGCAAATTCTTCCACATCGATATCAGCGATTTTCGCCAGTCTTTCAAGCACCAGTCTGTCTACATTGGTAGAGGTGGGTGACTTGAAAAGGAGCGTATCGGATATGATTGCAGCAGCCAGCAGTCCTGCAGTTTTCTTTGATGGCCTGATGCCGTTCTCAAAGAATATATTGGCGACTATGGTTGACGTGCTTCCGACCGGTTCATTTCTGAAGAAGATCGGTGTTGTGGTCGCCACATCAGCAACTCTGTGGTGGTCGATGATTTCAAGGATTTCCGCTTCGTTCAGTCCTTCTACGGACTGACCTTTTTCGTTGTGATCCACAAGAATCACTTTCTTCTTCTTTTCCGAGATCAGGTGGAACCTTGAAATGGTTCCGACGACTTTGCTTTCCTCGTTTACAACCGGATAGCTTCTGAATCTGGTTTCAGCCATGGTGTTTCTGATGTCGCCGATGTAGTCATCGGAAGAGAAGTAGATGATGCTGTCCTTGGTCATGACATAGCTCACAGGAACAGCCTGGGAGATCAGTCTTGATGAAGTGTAGGTATCATATGGCGTTGAGATGATCGTGATTCTGTTTTCTTCAGCCTTGGCCAGAAGATCTTCATCAATTTCGCCAGAACCCGTAATGATGATGAGAGATACCTTTCTTTCTATGGCACCTTCAAGAGCTTCACGTCTGTTTCCGGAGATGACGATGTCGCCTTCCTCGATGATCTTGCCGACCTCATCCGGTGCGGCGGAAAGGGCGTAGATCTTCCCGTAAAAATGCTTTCTGTCTTTATCCAGGTGAACCAGCTGTCCGGTAAGTGTATCCAGGAGATTGTTGACAGTGACCTTGGATTTTCCGAGAATCATATTGTCCCATACATCCATATAGCTTTCCGTCACATTGGAAACAGATACGACTCCGTTCAGTGTTTCGTTTTCATCCACCACGGGAAGGCTCTTGATGTTATTCATTCTCATGATGTTCCAGGCCATCTTCAGCGTGATGTCTGAGGCGATCGGTGCAATCTTGTCGATGTTGAGATCGCTTACCTGAAGCCTGACATTCTCGATATACTGTGGTGCATCCACACCGAAATAAGCCAGAATGAAATAGGTTTCTCTGTTGATTTCACCCAGACGAACAGGGACATAATTTTCCGAACCTGTTTTGTTTTTGTATTCAGCATAGGCCAGAGCTGCACAGATCGAATCTGAATCCGGATTTCTATGGCCTGTGATATAGACAGTGTCCTTCATTTTTACCTCCAGGCATCCCTAAGCAGATAACGCCGCCGGGATGAATGTTTTTGATATCATAATAATACTAGATAGGAAAGAAGCCTGCAACTTGATGTAGCAGACTTCCATGACTATTTTCTTTTATACTGTACCTGTCTTTTAGGCATAGGTGCATCAATCTTGAAGAGATCTTTTCTTGTGGTGACATTTCTGATGTTTTTCACTTCAAGCACTTCACTGGCTTCAGAGCCTTTCTTGCCTTTGAGCGCCTGAACGAGAATGACATTACCCTGGTTTACCGCGATGAAATCAGGTTTCTTGAACCATCTTTTCGCTTTATAAACGCTTCTTACAACATTCTTTGACCCTTCAGGTTTCAGAATGATTGTTGCTGTCAGGACATTGAAAAGCCACAGGTATTTTTTCTCTTCCACTTTGACAGACAGAACTGTGCCATAAGCCTGAGTGATTCTGTCTCCGTATTTCTTCATATAATTATCCGCATAGTACTTCTGTAATTTATCCTTAAACCCCATTATATAAACTCCTTTATGCTTGATTGCTACACTATATTATAGCATAAACCCGAAAAAAGTATATTAGATATTCCCTGAGAAATCAAGGATTATATTCCGGTGAGACTGAAGTGTAATTCTTCTCCCGACAATTAGATGGTTTAACGACTGAAATTCATTTTATTCACTGTGGTTCACATTGTACAATAATCTATGATAAAATGGATTGTAAATAGACCGAGGAGGTACTTTTCTATGGATAAAATCAGTTTAGCAAAGCATATCGATCATACATTACTTAAGCCCGACGGCACAGAGGCAGAGCTCATCAAGCTCTGTGAAGAGGCTAAGGAACATGGATTTTTCAGTGTATGCATCAACCCATGCAACATCGAAAAAGCGAAGGAGCTTTTAGAGGGAACAGACACCAAAATCTGTACAGTTGTAGGATTCCCGTTAGGACAGATGACCACAGAAGCAAAAAGCTATGAAACCAAAGAAGCTGTGTTTCTTGGGGCAGAAGAAGTGGACATGGTCATAAACATCGGAAAGCTAAAGGACAAGGATTACGATTATGTACTTGAAGACATCCGCGCTGTTGTTCTTGCAGCCGGTGGCGTACTGACAAAGGTCATTATTGAAACATGTCTTCTGACAGATGAAGAAAAGGTAAAAGCATGTGAGCTTGCAAAGGATGCCGGCGCAGACTTCGTGAAGACATCTACCGGATTCTCCAAGGCCGGCGCTACAAAGGAAGATATCGCACTCATGAGAAAGACTGTAGGTCCAGAGATGGGCGTTAAGGCTTCTGGCGGAATTCGAACCCTGGCTGATGCGAAGACGATGATCGAAAACGGAGCCACAAGACTTGGTTTGTCTGCAAGCGTTGCGATTCTTAGTGAGCTAGGCGAATAAACCGCTTTTGGATATTGGTCTGACGTGAATTTTTGGTGAAGGGTGATGACATGTACAGAGACGTAATTGATGGAGACAAACTGAAAAAACTTCTGCCAGATCTTCCTGAGGACTTGTCGGAGAAAAGACTTGAAATCTTTGTGCGGGAATTTTCGGATGATACCGCCAAGATCGAAGAAGCTCTGCAGAAAATCAAGAAAAGAGTAGGGCGAACTTCGTATCTGGGGAAAGAAAGGGAAGTATTCTTTTTCGAGTCTGATGAACTAAGCGAAGAAACAAGAAAGCCACTAGTCTCAAAACTGAAGGAACTTGGATATACCGCCGATCTGAAGGAAGGCGCCCGAGGGACTGTTGTAATTACCATAGGCTGGAAAAACAGCTGAAAAATCAGGCCAGGCAGAAAGATCGTTCTTTCTGCCTGGCTTGTCTTCTATACTCTTTTCTTTCTGTTTCTGAATGAAATAATGACACCTGCAAGAACATTGCCGAGGATTACGGCAGTAATCATGAAGATGAACAGCAGGTACGCCAGAGGCATGAATCCTTCGAGATTCCCGTAGTACATACGGTAGAGCAGGTACGGTATCAGGAAGACCCCTGTAATGGAGGGTAGAAAACGG
>DAMDIS010000109.1:0-3312 GCA_032100885.1 Proteiniclasticum sp. | reverse complement strand
ATAGGCGATGATGACGCTGTACAAAGCACCCCCGAAGATAAACAGCAGCATGATCAGGATCAGTCTTAAATTTGCATTAACCATAATATCAACTCCAAATATATCACTTGCATGACAAAGTAGTCTCATTATACCAAATCCTACTTATATTTCAAAAACACTTCACAGTATTAATATAAACTTAAACAATTAGCTAAAACTAGTCATCTATTTTCAAGTACAATAAATAAAAGAACAGAAGGGAGTCCTGCTTATGAATGATCGGGCGCTGAAGAAAATAGAAGGAAGATGGTTTTTGCAGTACTCGGGTTGTCCGCTCTGGAAAAGAGGCAATACTGACACCATTTCATTCAATTATGAGCTGATCTATAGAGGTGAGGAACTTGTTCTCAAGGAACAGGTGGAATTCCGGAAAAACGGAAAGATGAAAATGAAGAGAGGTTATGAGGTTCCGACCGAAGGATCGGATATTCTGGAGTGGCGAGGGGTCGGGATGAACAGACTGTTCAGAAACCGTTCCAAAGTACTTTATAATGATGAAGGCATTCTCATAATGTGGTTTGAGAAGACCATCTCGACACCGGAATCGCTGGATGTGCTCACAAAGAAAAAACACCTCAGTGCAAGTGAGAGCACCTATATCTTCAGTCTTCTCGAGAACATTGAGGGTTCAGAAAAGTACATGGAAGAGCTGGAATCGGTTAACATCCTCTAAGTGAAAGATGCTGTATAATTGATTGAAAATTTCGTCAAAGGGCGAATAAAGCTTGTATTAATGCCATATTTAATTTAAAATAGAAGTATCATAAATAATAAATACAACAAGGGGGCAAACCATATGAAGACTTACATTTACGCAAGAAACATAACACTTACAGACGGTTTAAAGGAGGCAGTCGAGAATAAATTAAACAGACTTGACAAGTACTTCAATCAGCCGGTGGAAGCCCGAGCCACATTAAGCGTGACAAAAATGGATCAGACATTTGAAGTGACAATACCTTTTGGTAATGTCCTGCTAAGAGCAGAAGAATCCAGCGATGACATGTATAAATCCATTGATCTTGTACAGGACAAACTGGAAAGGCAGATCAGAAAATATAAAACCAAAATAGAAAGAAAAGCAGGCGACTCATCTGTACGATTCAATGAAACCGCATTTGTCAGAGATGAAGAAGCTGAAGGTGACGAATCACCAAAAATCGTCAGAACAAAGAAAATTTCAATGAAGCCGATGTCAAAAGAAGAAGCTGTACTGCAGATGGAGCTTCTTGGACATAACTTTTATGTATTTGAAGACACTGACGGAGAGACAAGTGTAGTGTACAAGAGAAAAGACGGAAATTATGGCCTCCTTGAAAGAGAAGAAGAATAACAATATATTCAGATGGAGCATCGAAAGATGCTCCTTTTAAATTTGATCCAAATAACTTCGTTCTTTAACCTTTAGTTAATTTAAGAAGTTTAAAATTACAGATGAATGTTAAGCTGCAGCCAATCTAGAGAAAGCTTAAATATTGATATATGTTGTGGATAAGTGCTATAATATTATCTGTGCCATTATACCTTCATATTAAAAGAAGGAAAAAATGCTGGCATATAAGGACATTCAGGATTTAAATAATAATTTGGAGTTGAAAAAATGGGATTATTTGATAAGGTTTTTGGAACCTATAGCGAGAGGGAAGTAAAAAGAGTGGAACCCCTTGCTGATAAGGTAGAAGCCCTTGACGCGGAATATCAGAAGCTCTCTGATGAAGAGCTGAGAGCAAAAACCGCTGAGTTTAAGGAAAGAATCGAAAAGGGAGAAACACTTGATGATCTTCTGCCGGAAGCCTTTGCTACGGTAAGAGAAGCTTCCTGGAGAGTACTCAATATGAAGCACTTCCGTGTGCAGATCATTGGTGGTATCATTCTCCATCAGGGAAGAATCGCCGAAATGAAAACCGGTGAAGGTAAAACTCTGGTTGCGACACTGCCTTCCTATCTCAATGCATTAGGCGGCAAAGGTGTCCATGTCGTTACAGTCAATGACTATCTTGCATCAAGAGACAGAGACTGGATGGGTCAGATCTTCGAGTTCCTTGGACTTACCTGTGGTGTCATTGTTCATGGACTGAGCAACGAACAGAGAAAAGAGGCTTATGCCAGCGACATTACCTACGGAACAAACAATGAGTTCGGATTTGACTATCTGAGAGACAATATGGTCGTCTATGCTGAAAGAAGAGTGCAGAAAGAACTGAACTTCGCCATCGTGGATGAGGTCGACTCGATACTGATTGATGAAGCAAGAACACCGCTGATCATTTCTGGACAGGGGGATAAATCCACTGAATTCTATAAAGTGGCAGATTTCTTCGTCAAGAGGCTGAAGAAGGAAGAACACTTTACGGTAGATGAAAAAGCTAAGTCTGTGGTACTTACTGAAGAAGGCGTAAAAGAAGCGGAAACTGTTTTCCATCTGGAAAACTATGCCGAGCCGAAGAATATGGAACTTCAGCATCACATTACCCAGGCACTGAAGGCAAACTACCTGTTTAAGGTGGACAAAGATTATATGGTCAAAGACGGAGAAGTGGTCATCGTTGATGAGTTCACCGGTCGTCTTATGGAAGGAAGAAGATATTCGGACGGTCTTCACCAGGCTATTGAAGCCAAAGAAGGCGTCAAGGTGGAAAGAGAATCCAAAACCCTTGCGACCATCACCTACCAGAACTATTTCAGAATGTACAAGAAACTCTCCGGTATGACCGGTACAGCTTTGACTGAAGAAGCGGAGTTCAGACATACCTATGGCTTGGACGTTATCGTCATTCCGACCAATATGCCCATCAGACGAAATGATCAGCCTGATCTCATTTACAGAAATGTTCAGGCGAAATACAAGGCAGTTGTTGAGGAAATCAAGGAAGCCTATTCAAGAAGACAGCCTGTACTTGTGGGTACCACTTCCATCGAGAAGTCTGAATACCTCTCAACACTTCTTAAGAAGAACGGCATTCCTCATGAAGTGCTTAATGCAAAGTATCATGAGAAGGAAGCGGAGATTGTTTCCGGTGCCGGTGAACCCGGTTCCATCACCATAGCGACAAATATGGCCGGTAGAGGTACCGACATCAAGCTTGGCGAACATGTCACTGATCTTGGCGGACTTAAGATCATCGGTACGGAAAGACATGAATCAAGACGTATCGACAATCAGCTTAGAGGACGTTCAGGTAGACAGGGAGATCCGGGAGAATCCAGGTTCTACCTTTCCCTTGAAGATGACCTGATGAGAATCTTCGGTTCGGAAAAACGTTTCGGTAT
>DAMDIS010000108.1:6388-8733 GCA_032100885.1 Proteiniclasticum sp. | reverse complement strand
ATATGAAATGTTAATAAAAAATACTCAAAATAAAAATGAAAAAGCTTATTATATCACTGGTCATTTTATCGATGGCAGTATTTCTTGGTGCCTGCAGCAGCAACACCGAGCCGGAGTCCAGCCCGGAAGAGATTCCGGCTGAAAGTCCTGCAGAAGCTCCGGCAGAAACGCCGGAAGCACAAGTGCCTGAAGCCGAGACTCCCGCCGCAGAAACACCTGCTGAAGAGGCACCAGCAGTATCGGATCTCACGCTTGATGATCTTTATCCCTTTGAAGCGGACGTGACTAGAGTGTATCAGGGCTCAGGAAACGAATTTGCCTGGTTCGACCAGTATGTGGATTTTCTTGAAGGAGACAGAATTCAGCTAAGAGAAAACAACGGCGGTACAGAAATCGTCAGAGTACTGGAAAAGAAAGACGGCGTACTTAGGGAAGTCATCAATCTTCCGGAGACCTACTACAAGGAGAACATACTTTCAAAAGAGCCCAATACAGACCGTATCCTTCTTCAGGAACCTATAGCAGTGGGTACGTCATGGAATAACGAAAATGAATCCAATGCCATCACAGCAGTGGATAAAGAGATCCAGACACCTTACGGAACATTTAGGGCAGTGGAAGTGACAAGAAAAGCTGAAAGTGACGGCAGCAAGTATACAAATATCGACTACTATTCCGAAGGACTAGGACTCATCAGAACAGTGAATCTGGGTGACGGTTATGAAGTGACATCAAGCCTTGAAAAGCTTGAAAGAGGCATGCCAAGAACGAAAGTAGTCAACTTCTACTATCCAAATGCAAATGATGAGCGTATCTTCCTCTACAGAAAAGAGATTGCCTTCACAACAAACGACATACCAAGAAACAAGATTGTGGAAGCATACAAGGATCTGCCAAAGGAAGCTGCTCCGGTACTCTCGAAAAATACAGCAGTGAACTATCTGTATCTTAATCAGGACGGAATGGTCTATGTGGATCTTTCACAGCAGTTCATCGGCGAAATGAATGCTGGAGCCGGATATGAGTCACTGATTCTCCAGTCTCTGGCAAACACCCTTGGCGATTACTACGGTGCCGATAAAATCATACTGACAGTGGATGGAAAGACCTATGAATCGGGTCACATTCTTCTCGAGAAGTTTGAACCCATCGAAGTGAACTACGACAGCATAGTGGATATGAACTAAGCGGCGACAGTTAATACAGGCATTAAAAAGGCTCCAGGCTTGAACCTGGAGCCTTTATTATATTCATGTGACCTTCAGAGGGTAAGGATCAGAAGTTGAAGAATCTCTGGTAGTATCCGAAGAGATCTAAGGCCATGAGCAGACCGATGACCACAAGGAATATCCCTGATACCTTTGTGATGATGCTGTAGTGCTTTTTCACAAAGCTGAATGCCTGCTCCAGCTTGGAGAACAGGATTCCCGTGATGAGAAACGGCAGACCCAGCCCCATGGAGAAGACAAGGAGATAGAACATACCGATTCCGACAGTGCTGGCATCAGCGGCCAGGATAAGTGCGGAACCAAGGAATGTGCCGAGGCATGGTGACCAGCCGAAGGAGAACACGATACCGAAGATCATGGAGCTTACAAAGCCTCCGCTGTCATTTTTCAGTGACAGTCCTTTTTGAAAATTCAGGAACCTGATGTTTATGAATCCCGCCATATTGAGTCCGAAGAGGATGATGATGACGCCTCCGATTCTCTGCAGGAGAACACGGTTCTGATTGAGAATGCTGCCGAGGGCAGTAGCCGTAGCACCCAGGGTCACAAATACAATGGTGAACCCAAGGATGAATCCCAGAATGTTGACCACAAGTTCCTTGCCTTTCTTCTGGCTCTCATTGCTGAGGTACATAAGAAATACGGGAAACATCGGCAGTATGCAGGGAGAAATGAAAGTCAGTACCCCTTCAAAAAATAGAAGGGCAAGTTTAAGTCCGTCCATTTATTCCATCCTTTCCAGAATCGCGTCTAATGTGGCTTTGTCGGTCATGCCCATGATGGCATACTGAACGAGGCCTTCTTCGTCGATGATGAAGGTCTGAGGGATGCTGGAAATGTTGAAACCGTAGAAAGCATCACCTTTGGTATCATATAGAACATTAAGATCCAGATCGTTTTCCTTCAGGAATTCATCTGCAAGGGCTCTGGTTTCTCTCTGTCCGTCTGTGAGATTGATGGCAAGAAGGACCGTTTCATCGGGATCAAGCACATTATGCAGAGCCTGGAATTCAGGCATTTCATAGACACAGGGCGGACACCATGAGGCCCAGAAGTTTACGATGACTTTTCTGCCCTTAAAATCGGCCAGAGAAACGTCCTCGTCATTCTGGTTCT
>DAMDIS010000108.1:0-6378 GCA_032100885.1 Proteiniclasticum sp. | reverse complement strand
AGTGTGAACTCAGGAGCGAAAGGGGTTTTGACTTTAAGCTTTGATACGGCATCATCTGCTGCCGGAGCTTCAGCTTCAACGGGTGTTTCTGCATCCGGAGTTTCTTTATCAGCAGGTGTTTCCACGTCCGGATTGGGTTTTTCTGTAATAGGCGCGGGTGTTTCGGGTGTGCCGAACTGCTGAATGAAATAATATCCTCCGCCCAGAAGAATGACGAATATGATGATCCATAGGATAAAACTGTATTTTTTCATGTATTGCCTCCAATGAATATGGTTCAGGGGATCCCCGCCATATGATATTTCTTGTAGATTATGATAACATAAAAGCGCGCAAAATACCTGGTGGGGGTTTATTTTTCATAAAATAAATTTGATGCCACTTACTTTTTGCGATTTTGATACCAGAATCGTTTAAAATGAGTATAATGGAATTTACGGATAATTTTAGGAGGTAAATCATAATGAATAATGATATGAGACAAAATATAGTGAAGCAGAATATATTTCAGAAGAAACCCTGGGTGATCACCCTTGCGATTTTTGCATCCGTTCTATGGGGGAGTGCCTTCCCGGTGCTTAAGATCACTTACCAGGAAATGAATATGGCAGGGGATGATCTTTATTCCAAGATCCTTATCGCAGGGGTGCGGTTTCTTCTTGCCGGACTTCTCATTCTCATCTACGCATTTTTCACCATGAAGGAAGAGGTGAAAATAAGATCTTTTGGAGACTTCTTTAGAGTGCTTCTTCTAGGTCTTGTTCAGACTTCGCTGAACTACTTTTTCTTCTATATCGGCCTGGCCAACACAACAGCTTCAAAAGGGGCAATCATAAGCTCATTGTCGAACTTTCTGATCATCATTCTGGCTCATTTTATCTATAAAAATGACAGACTGAACAGAAACAAGATTTTTGGCATCCTATTCGGAATCATCGGTGTAGTTGCTGTAAACTTAGGCTCTGGAATTGATGCAAGGTTCACGCTCATCGGAGAAGGCTTTATGTTCTTTTCTGTTGCGACAGCAGTGCTTTCAAGCTTCATGGTGAAGAGCTATTCGCGGACCATGCATCCGGTGCTCCTCTCGGCCTATCAGCTGGTATTCGGAGGGATCGTCATGCTTCTGATTTCCCTTGGTGGTGACTACAGTACGCTGAAGGTTACACCTTTATCATCGGGTCTGCTTCTTTACTCAGCATTGCTTTCTGCTGTGGCTTTCACCTTATGGTATGCTCTTCTGAAATACAACAAACCTGGTGAAATCACGATGTTCAGATTCCTGATTCCTGTTTCGGGATCACTACTGTCAGCCATATTCTTAGGTGAAGAGATTACGATTCAGGTTGCTGTATCGCTGGTTTCCATCGTCATCGGTATTATTCTGGTCAACAGAGAGCTGCCGAAAGACGGGAAGATTAAAAACTAGCTGAGGAAGAAAATCCCGTGAACACAAGAAGATTGTATCTGAGATAAAAAAGGACAAAAACAAGCGTCAGCCTTTTAAGGTCTGACGCTTTGTGCATTGTGTGACTAGATTATCCTATACTGCACTTCTCCAGAGGATCAGTCCGATGGCATAGAGGATCGGTACGATGATTGAGGGAAGCATATTTGAGATTTTCAGCTTCAGATTGAAAACCATGTTGATACCCAGACCCATGATCATCAGGCTGCCTACTCCGGAAATCATGGGTATGGTGTCCGGTACTGCAGTGACCAGAGGCTTGATGAAATTGGCGAGCAGCGATATTCCACCCTGATAGAGAAGAACAGAGGCTCCTGAGAGCATGACGCCTAGACCCATGGTTGAGGAAAAGATCACCGAGGTGATGCCGTCAAGAATGGATTTGGCATAAAGCGTGTCATGATTGTTGGAAAGTGTACTTTCTATGGTTCCGATGATTGCCATGGAGCCGATACAAAAGAGAAGTGTGGCTGTGAGGAAACCGTCCTTGATTTTACCCTTATAATAACGGTTCACTACAGTTTCAATTTTGCCGCTCATGATCTCCAGTTTGTTTTCAATGTTGATGACCTCTCCCACAAGGGTGCCCAAAGCCATGGAGATGATGATGATCATGGGATTATCCACTTTCACAAGCCCAATGATGCCAAGGAACATGACACAAAGTCCCAGCACCTTGAAAAGACTGTAGGCGATGTCCTGATTGATTTTCTTATGAAATATGATTCCGATGATACTGCCTAAAATAATTGCGATGACGTTGACTATGGTTCCGAACATTTGGCACCTCTTTTTAGTTTAGTATGATGAGATAATACAGCACATACACCCAGCTGAAAATTCCATGGATGATGGCCCAGATCACGGACTCATTAAGACTCCAGCTGATTACCATTGCGAGTGCGCTGCCCATGGTGATTCCGCTTTTGATAAATTCACCTTTTTTCATGTCTTTCCCTCCATATTCATCGTTTTTGTCTTTTTTCATTATAGCCTAATTTCCAATAAATGTTAGCTATTTTCACCATTCTTTCAGTAAAAAGGCTCATCGAGAAGGTAATCCATCAAATATCCCGAAATCATGTTTTCATCCTTGTAAAACACAACCTGTTAATATATTATCAAATTGAGGGGTTGGTTTTGATGATCAGGTTGAAAGAAAAGATGAAAAGTCCGGAAGAGATTAAAGAACTGCAGTTAATTGTTAATTTAATGTCATACATAGCCGAGGATCTGAAGGAAATTTCCTGCCTGGAAAGTCTTGCTGTTTTTGATGAAAAGCTCAATACAATATTCTGCGAGAGCAAGAATGAGATCAGGAACACAAAAGACGGAAGGATGAAAGTTGGAGAGTATCTTAAAGAAAACAGGAAGATCCAGCAGACCATGAGGAACGCACTGAAAACCGGTCTTCATCAGAAATTAAACGAAGATGAGAACAAATCCATACTGATCATGGCTATTCTGGGTTCAAGAAAGCCCATCGGTGTCATCGGCGTCATTTACGAGTCTGACGGCTGCGAACATTCCAATTGCACCACAGATCTGATACTGAAGGATATCATCAATCTGTTCATCGTCAAATACAGAGAGATGAAAGAAAAGGAAGCCATGGCCACCACAGCATGCAAACTGAAAACCCTCGAAGATTATGAGAAATATGCAATACTTGAAACCGGAAAGCGCTGCAACTGGAATATTACGGTAATGGCCAAGGAACTTGAAATCGGAAGAAATACCCTATACAGCAAAATGAAAAGGATGGGCATCAACTAGAAATCTCCATCCAGATATAGTGTATCATTTTAGGACAATATTGAAATTATCAGTTTGTTAATTAACAAATATTATTAAGTGTGATAGAATTAAGTCAAGCTAAGTATTTAGCTCCCATATTTAGGGTAGTAATACCCCTACCCTTTGTTAAATATACTGTTTCCCTAAACGGACCTGATTCACTTCAGGTCCGTTTCCCTTTGGTTTTGACTTTTGGTTCCTGTCAGTCTTCCAGTATTTCCATAAGAATTCTCCCGTCAGTATCATGGAGCTTAGCGCCCATGACCCGTGCAAAAGTCGGTCCTTCGTCAACGAGACTCATTTCTTTGATTTCAATATTCTTTCTGATGCCTTTCCCCGTCGCAAAGAAGACTGTCTGATAGTTTTCTTTATCGGGATGATATCCATGGGTGGATTTTCCGTGATGATCTTCTCCAGCTTCATGGGGGTCAAGCTTCATCAGAGCAGGCCTTGTGTGATCGTCTGTAAAGAAGAAGCCTCTTTTTGCCTCCAGCATGAAAGCTGCTTTTCTGCTCGCGCCAAAAGCCATGGCTTCTTCTTTTGAAAAGATTTTTTCGATGCCGAAGTCCTCGCGGTTTTTCAGTGTCTCAAGAATGTCGAAGACTTTCGCTTTCATCTTTTCATCATCGGAGTCCTTCATGTAGATATAGCAGGAACCGTCCTGACCATGGGCGTAGACATCGTAATCGATGATTTTCTGCTTTTTTGTGCGGATGAGTCCCTTGTCCTTGAATACGGAGTTCAGATGAACTGCCGTATGAACCGGGATCTGGTCATGATCGCCAAGAACAAAAAGAGTCGTCTTGTCGGTAATGCCCTCTTCATCCAGCATACGGTAGATTCCGCTGAGCTTCTGGTCGTAGCTGAGAAGAGCTTTTTTCGCTTCATCCGAATCATAACCGTGCTTATGTCTCATGGCATCAAGCTCCACGAAATGAATCATCATGATGTTTGGACGTCTGGTCTTCATGGTGTAATGGGCTGCTGCCTCAACGAACAGATCAAGTTCAGGCTGGTTTCTGCCGTTTCGAAGATGCTTGAAGCGGCTGTTGATGTCGATGAGATAATCCGGTGTTCCGTTGGTAAGGGAAACCATGACCTGGTTCTTCCAGAATCTGTTGGGAAATATCTCAGGCAGATTATAGGTGATCTTCGATTTCCCGGTAACCGGCCATAGGAGCGCACAGGTGGTATAGCCTTTTCTCATGGCCGCGTCATAGAACGTATCCACCCGGATTCTGTCTCTTGTCCAGTTCCAGTCAGGAATCTTACGGTTGATCTGGAGAAGAGTGTTGGAAACCACCCCATGATTCATAGGATACATTCCTGTAGATATACTGGAATGGCAGGGATAGGTGTTGCTGGGATAGACAGAGCGGACATTCGTGCAGTACGAAGCATCCCGCATCAGTCTCCTGAATCCGGGCAGCTGTTTCAGGGTTTCTAAATCTCTGTTTGACAGTGCGTCAAAGGATACAATGATAAAATATCTTTCTTCCATATGCTGATCTTGGTCTTTCATGAATACAGACCAATCTACCTCCATAAAATAATTATTTAGAATATACCATATTTAGTGCAACTTAATCTGAATATAAGCTGAACAATATGGAAACAACAATCCGTCATTTATATGAAACTGCATTTTAAGTGTTTTTATTTTCGGGTATGTGAACCATAAGCTGTACCTGGTGATAGAATAGAAGTAAAGAATAAGAAATGCAGATAGGAGAAGACATGCAGTATTTATTATTGACACTTGCCATTGCCTTTGGTGGAGGATATATTCTTCACAGGTTCCGAGTTCCTGGAGGGATGATGCTTGGAAGCGTAATCGCTGTAGCGCTCCTCAATATCAATACAAGTATTGTGGAGATTCCAGGGTCTTTCCGTTTTGTCGCCCAGTGCATCGCAGGGGCATATATCGGTATGACCGTTAATAAGGAAGATCTTAAAAGGCTGAAACATTTCATCCGGCCTACAGTTACATTGCTTTTTGGTCTGTTTGTGACAAATCTCGTTGTGGGCTTTATCATCTACTTCATCAGTCCCATGGATCTTCTGACCTCGTTCCTTAGCGCCATCCCTGGAGGCATCAGTGATACGCCGCTCATCGCTGCAGATATGGGTGCTGATGCGACCAAAGTGACCGTGCTTCAGTTCGTCCGTCTGGTTTCAGGCATTGCAGTGGTTCCTCTTCTGGTCGGGAAGGGAGAGATGGAGAATGTATCTGTGGAGAAAGACGTTTCCCCTGTGGAGAAGAGGAGTCCATCTTTCAGCAGAAATCTCCTGGTCGCCGTAGCAGTAGCATCTGCATCCGGTTATCTGGGAAAACTGGCAGGGGTAGCTGCAGGAACGCTGCTTTTTGCCATGATCAGTATCGTTATCCTGAAGATTGCCGGTTTTGAAGTGACCTTTCCCATCTGGTTCAAGAGAATGGCTCAGCTGTTTTCAGGTGCCTATATCGGCAGTCATTTCGGGTATCAGGATGTCATTGAGCTTAAGTTTCTGCTGCTGCCAGCAGCTGTGATTGTGGTCATAAATATTCTTGCCTGCTACATCATGGGGAATACACTAAGCAGGTTCTATGGCATTCCAAGATCCCAGGCTATCCTCTCTTCCTCACCTGCAGGGGCATCAGATATGGCACTCATTGCATCGGATATCGGTGTGTCCGGATCGGATGTGGCGATGATTCAGATCTTCAGACTGGTGGGTGCAGTGGCACTGTTTCCGCAGATTTTTCTCCTCATATCGAAACTCGTTGCATCATGAGCGGAACATTGGGATATAATGAATGCATGATGCCATGAGGACATTAAAAGTCTGAGCATTCTGGTATGGAGAAGGAGGAAGTCATATGACGGATTTAGGAAAGAGCTGGATGAACATCCTGAATGAAGAGCTTGAAAAACCATATTTTACAGAGCTCATGAGAAACCTTGAAGACCGGTACGAAGATGAAATCATCTATCCCCAAAAAGAAGATATCTTCAGAGCATTCCGCCTGACTCCTTATGATAAGGTCAAGGTTGTCATTCTTGGGCAGGATCCCTATCATGGAAAAGACCAGGCTGAGGGTCTAGCCTTCTCGGTGAAAAGGGGACAGAGGATAC